>NZ_JBHXSC010000078.1:0-29489 GCF_042716505.1 Streptomyces sp. NPDC058674 | reverse complement strand
TAGATGGTTTTTAGCGTGTGGCCGGGCGGCGGGCGCGGGCCGGGGCCGGGCGGCGGGCGCGGGCAGGCCGGGCGGCGGGCGCTGCAGGGGCACTTGGCCAGGACCGCGTGCGGCAGCCCATGCCTCAGGTGAATGAGGGTGACCAGCAACCGGTCGACGAAGACCAGTTTCGGCTTGCGTCCAGCCCCCACCGATCGGCGCCGGGGCCCCCACGCTGATCACGTAGCGCGGACTCGCGCGCTGCCTCCCACGGAGCCGCGAGTTCTTCGCGCAACTCGCCGAAATGTGCGCGGGAGACACCGGGCAGCCCTGTCAGCTGTCTGCCGGCAGTAGCTTCTTGATCACCGCGACGGCGGTCTGCGGTTCGTCGGCGTGGCAGCGGACCGTATGAACCTCCGCGCACCGCCCCAATAGGCTTACGGTGGTGACTGTTTGGGTCAGCTCAATAGTGATCGAGGTCTGCGACGCGATGGCCACGTCCAGCACACCATCCTCGGACTTGTTCGCGTCCGGGAAGCGGAGGTCGTAACGGGCGGCCCCGATCCGTTCCAGGGGTATCCGCAGATCGAGCCGTGCACCTCGCCGTATCCGCAGCTCGTCCGGCCCCACGACGTGTGGGCGTGTGACGGCGGCGGCGTGCAGCCCCAAGACCAGAAACACCGTGTAGAGGTCGAGAAGCAGCATGACCAGGTGGGCGACCGGATACGCGGCGAGCATGAAGGACACCCCGACCGTCTCGACCACGAACACGAAGACCAACCCGTACGCCGTCGGCGCCTGAGCACGCGCATACCCGACAGCGATATCCGCGTCCCCGACCCCGTGCGAGCGCCGAGCCACCCACAGCCCGAGGCTCGCCATCCACCGCCCCTCGTGTGCCGCCAGCCGTCGCGCCTGTGCGATGAATGCCCCGATCCCCATGTGCCTCAGTGAATCAGAGGGACCCCAAAATTCCCCCAAGTCGCTAATCCCGAGCGGAGCGGTAGTGGTCGGCGATTGCGGCGAAGGCGGCCTTGGGCTCCCAGGGCAGGCCGGGGTAAGTATCGCCGTGGCGGTCTTCGAGGATTTTGACGATGCCGAGGCTGGCGAGGTCGAGGTCGTCGCGAGGATCGCCATCGGGGCGGTGGGGCAGGTTGTACAGCGCGAAGAGGAACACGAAGGCGCTATCGACGCCCTCGCTGTCGAAGATCTCCAGCAGTTCGCTCAGGTAGGCCGCTTGGCCGGCCTCGTCGCGCTCGTATTCCCCAGTCAGCCGGAGCGGCGCCCCGGTGGCTTCGTCGGTTTCGAGGATTTCCATGCTGCGGGGTGCGACGTCACCCGCGCCGCGCCAGGTGGCGGTGCCGAAGCCGGTGATGGCGACCGGTTTGGGCTGTGCGACAAGGCTGCGCACGGCGTCTCGGAATCGGTCGGCTACCTCCGCAGATCGGATGAGTTCGAAGGTCGTGAAGTCGAACAAGTCCCAGTCGACGGCTTCGAACTGGATGGCGGCGTAGGTGACCTTGCCGTGGAAGCGCTCGCGGACCACCGCGACGGCTTCGCGGAGGAAGGCGTTGAGGCGGATGCCGACTCCGGCGATTCTCTCGGTCCGGCGGGCCGGGTCGCTCAGTAGCCAGCCGAGTCGCTCTTCGGTGCTGTCGCCTTCGAGGAACCCATGGTTCATGACACTCAACTCGGCGCCGGTAACGAACACGACTTCGGCTCCTTGCGTCCGGAGCCGCTCGGCCCGCTCTGCGCAGTCAGCGATCAGGGCGAGGACTTCGTCGGTCGTCAGCTCCAGCGGGTAGGGCGAAAACCAGATCTCCAGTCCGAGCTCGGCGGCGTGACGGGCGGCGAGTTCCAGGCGGCCCGGGTCACCGCCGGTGATGTGGACGGCGGTGCAGTGGAGATCGTCACGGATGATGGTCAGCTCGTTCTTGACCAGGTCGGGGTCGAAGTGCTCCCGGGAACTGCTGCAGTTGCGGAGGAAGCCGGTGTCGTAGCAGATGCCCTTGGCTCGCATGCGTGTGACCTTTCTGTAGGGGTGCCCGAGAGTAGAAGCAAATATTGCGTGCACGCAAGTTTGCGGGCACGCATTCAGGCTGGGATACTTCGAGGGTGACTACACGGCGGACCGGGCTGCGCGAGGAGAAGAAGCAGGCCACCCGAGTGGCATTGCGTGAGGCAGCGCTGAGGCTGGCCCTCAAACACGGGCCCGACAACGTCCGCGTCGACGACATCGCCGAGGCAGCCGGGGTCTCGCCGAGGACCTACAACAACTACTTCTCCAGTCGCGAACAGGCGATCGTCGCCGCCATCACCGCCGAACGGGAATCCCGGGTCGCCGCGGCCGTGGCAGCCAGGCCCACCCAGGTCCGCCTCGCCGACGCCTTGGCCGAAGCGATCCTGGAGCAGTACACCGAACCGCGTGACCACGACGAGCTGCTGCTGCTGACCGCCAGCCCCGTGCTGCGTGACGCGTTCCTCGCTGCCGCAGCAGCGATCGAACACCCCCTGGCCGCCGCGATCGACCAGCGCCTCGGCTGCCCTGGCACGCCTGCCCCTCGCGTGCTCGCGGCGAGCGTGGCCGCTGCGGTTCGGGTCGCACTCCAGCAGTGGCTCCAACCTCCGGCCGCACCCCTCACAACCGGTGGGCTCGTCGTGCCGTCCGGCTCGCTACCAGACCTGCTCCGCTCCGCGCTCGCCACACTCGAACCCGCACTTGACGCCGCCGAAGAACAGGCACAACAGCGCCTGCTCACTGACGGCGCCGACGTCTCAGTGGGTCCGGCGTGAGCCGCAGCGTCGTCAACGATCGACGGCAGCGTTTCACAGGTGGTATGAGCCGCGTTGCGGCGAGAAGGATGAGGATTGAAGGATGAGGATGACGCCGAGCCGTCGGCAGCCTTTTGACCAGGGTTCTGAGTCCCTGGACGGCCTGCTTGCGTGGCGGGCAGTGGCCCAGCCCGGCGGGAGGGTGGGACCGGGCCGTTGAGGCCGGTGCGGCGTCACGACCGGCACCGAGACCACCGCGGGGTTCATCGCCAGCCGGGGCGGCCCGGACGGGTCAGCGACGGCGTCGCTTGACGATCAGCGTGCCGGCGAGGCCGAGGCTCGCGGCGATGACGGCGCCGGGTGCCAGCCACTGCCAGGGCAGGCCCGCTTCCGCAGAGGCGGCTTCAGCCGGGGCCGCAGCGGTCTGCCCGGCGCTGGGGGCCGGGGTGGGCGTGTTCGTGGGGGCCGGGGCCAGGAGGTCGACGTCAGGGGCCCCGGGTTGCCCGCCTTCTCCAGCAGGACCCGGACGCCACCGATGTTGCGGAAAAGCGTGGTAGCGGCGTAGCCGGTCCGGGCCTTCGGCCCTCGTTCAAGCCAGATGGCACGGATACGGGAAGGAATCAGCGCGTATGTTCAAGGACCAGGGCCAGGAGGGTGCGGTGCGGGAAGAAGAACGGGGCGATGCTGCCGTGAGGGGGTCGGTGGCAGGCGCCAAGACGAGCGGGGTGACATCGGTGAGTCGGCCGGAGAAGGATCTGATCGAGTATGTGCGCGCTCGCGCCGACGAGACCAGCGCCACCGAACTCCAGGCTGTGGAAGGCTGGGCCTATGCCTCGGTCTACCACCTGATCCTCGACGTCGGCCGACTGTTCACCCCCGCTCCCCTGCCCGCCTCGCTCTCCCGCGGGTATCCCGGTTTCTGTTTCTCCAATGCGGCAGCAACATGCCAGGAACAGCCCGGTGTGGAGCTCGCCTACGTCGAGGGTTTCGGTTCGACGCCGGTCGACGGCCACGGCACCGTCCACGCCCCCCACGGCTGGGCCTCCACTCCCGCGGGAGATGTCGTAGACCCGACCTGGCCCTACCGGGACGGTCTCGCCTACCTCGGGATCCCGTTCGCCAATCCGGACGATTGGCCCCACCCACTGCTCGGCGGCGGCCTACTCGTCGAAAGCCGCACCTTGATCCCGATCCTCAGACATGGTCTACACCCCGGCCAAGTGGCCCCTCTCGGACGGTCCCTGTCCACCCTCATCGGCGACGTTTCGATAGACATTGATGATGAAACGAAGTGCTGACGTGCGCCAGGAGGGAAGCCCCGTGGACGGACTGGAGACAACGCCGAAGGCCCATTTCGGCATCCCCTTCGCCCACCCGTCGGCCTGGCCACCGCCCCGCCCGGACCGGAGGCCGGGGTGTGGGCTCCGGCTGGGGCCATTCGGAAGCCCTGCGGTCCAAGAACGGTGCCCCCGACCGTGACTTGGCCGGGCAGGACGTACCACTCGGCGTCCGCGGGTGGACGCCGGCCGGCCGACGACCAGTCGGTGGTGAAGCGGACCTTCAGCGAGGCGGAGCCGCCCTCCTCGTCGTAGCTGAGATTGCGCTCCTGGGCACTTTCGTCCCCATGCTCGGACTCTCCCGTGTGCCAGATCAGATCGCGCTCCAAGGCTTTCAGGGGTTGAAGTAGAGGCGCAGGGTGAGTCCGGAAGACGTCGGCCGTGTGGAACGAGTAGGAGCCCAGGCCGTTGGACTCGGTCTGGAGGGCGGCGGTAGAGGTCGACGGCCAGGGTTCGCGATGGTGCCTGGGTGGCCGAGCTGGCCGGCGATGTCTTCAAGGGCTGGCCAGCCGGGATGCGGCTGATCGTGCGCAGTATTTCGGCCACTCGCAGAAGCGATAGCGGTTCGATGTCTCGGGTCGGCCTTGGGTCGCTTGCGAGAATCTGCAGGTCAACGCATTTTGGGGGATGGATCCAGCGACTAAAGCGACTGAAGCCCAGACACGCGTTCTGTTTTGCAGCGCTCGGTTATACGTCGGCCCCTTGTGCCGGTCGTTCGGACCTCTCGGTCTTTCGGCCCTTGCTCCCGGCGGCCAGGGTCGTGGGGTCTACGGCTTCCGCTGGCGCTCCCGAGGCGTAGAGGCCGTCTGGAACGGTGTCGCGGTCGTGCGGCAAGAGCCAGAAGACGCGGCGGCGGAAGGTGCCGCTGGAGCGGGAGGGCTTTGCCTGGGGGCCTAGTTGGGCGTAGCCGACGAGGCGGCCGTCGCGGTGGTAGGCGGGCTTGCCTCGTCGGGTGGGGAGCCGGTCAAGGGACTGGCGGACGTAGTCGAGCTCGGTGACGTCCTCGAGCCAGACCAGGTCGACTTCGTGGTGGATCTCGTCGTCGGAGATGAGCGAGCTCATGCGTTCTCCTCCTCTGCGAGCAGCCCGATGCCGGGGTAGTACTTCTTCGAGTTAGACAAGATCATTTCTTTGGGTGAGGCAAGGCCTACGAGCTCGCGTGCCCGTGCTGCGAAGGCGCGCGAGGAGATGGTGGGCGCGCCTTCATTCTGGCACCAGGTGCGGTAGACGCTGTAGAGGCGGGCTTGCTCGGCTCGGTGGTCGGCGTGGAAGGTGCAGCATTCTTCGAAGAAGCGGCCGGTGTGGTCTTCGGTTTCCGCGTAGGCGGTCGTTGCGATCCTGACCGGTGCGGGCCCCGTCAGGTCTTTCTCGCCGGCGAGGTAGCGGCGAGCGCCGTCGATGAGCCAGGCGAGGATCCCGGGGCCTTCTTCCGTGACGAGGATGTCCGCGAGGTTGTCGATCTTTCGGTCATCTGAGACGACCTTCTCGAAGGGGACCAGGCGCATACGGCGCCAGAAGGCGAAGCCGCCGGTGCCCACCTCCGGGCGGTGGTTGCCGATCAGCCAGAGCTTGTGGGTGGGGGCGAAGGAGAAGAAGTCCTGCCGCATCCGGCGGGCCTTGATCCGGTCGCCGCCGGTGAGGAGTTTGACCCGGGCTTCGTCGAACTTGTCGCCAGGCTTGACCTCGGAGCAGACGATGACCCTGCGGCCGTGGAGCTCGGCGAGCTCGGTGGGGTGACCGTCGAAGGTCCGGGCCATCAGGAATCCGGGGGGTGCTGCGTCGGCATAGTCGCCCAAGAGTTTCATGAGGACGTCCAGGAGGACGGACTTGCCGTTCTTGCCGGCGCCGAACAGGAAGGGCATGACCTGGGCGCCGACGTCTCCGGTGATGGAGTATCCGAGCATCAGGTGGAGGAAGTCGATCATCTCCCGTCCTTCGGCGTTGCTGCCGAAGGTGTCGGTGAGGAATCGCTCCCAGCGGGGGGTGGGCTGCTGCTTGGGTCCGGTGGATGTCGAGCGGGAGTGGAAGTCTTTGTCGGGCTGCGGTGCTCGGATCAGCCCGGTGTGCAGGTCGACGATGCCCGCGGGAGTACACAAGGCGTACGGGTCGGCGTCCAGGAGCTCGGCGCGCAGAACCATGCCGGGGGCTGACTTTGCTTGGGTGAGCATGGCGTTCATGCCAGACGTGCTAAGGGCACGGCGCCGGTGCTTTTGGAGGGACTGGTTGCTGTGCAGGCCGCGGGGGTCGGTCGTGGCAATGGCCTCGGCCAGGTCCCCGGCGGCCCAGACGACGGTGTCGTCCTCGTCGACTTGCCAGCGGGTGGTGTCCCAGCGGTACCACCCCAGCCCGGGGACGTGGCGGTAGTCCCCTGAGTAGAGGCGGACGAACAGCTTGGCGTTGCCGCGGTCGCTGAGGGTGTCGGGCAGCAGCCCGGAGGGAGTCGCGTGGTCCAGGTGGGCCTGTTCCGTGCCCTGGGCGGGCACGGGCCGTGGCGGGTCCTGGGCGAGGATCTGCGCGGCAACCGCTTCCGGGTCGAAATCAAAGAGGAAGCTGCCCGTTTCGGGTGCAGGAGTCACGGGCGGCCTCCGAGGTGCAGGGGGCGCTGCGCGCCGGCGGTCATCCCGCTGCGGATGATCTGGTTCGACCGCTGCTCTTGGCCAGGGCGGGCTGTGGCGGCGGCATCCCGTAGGGCATCTTCGGCGACGGTTTCCGTGAGGTGGCCAGCTGCGACGAGCCCTCCAAGGGTGTAGGCGGCCCTGTTCAGTTTTTCGGTGAAGCTCGCGCCCTCGGTGACTTGGCCGCAGGCCGCGACGTCGGCGAGGAGGGCGCTCAGGAGCCGGGAAGTCTTGTCCCGGCCTCCGCCGGCCGCGAGGACGGCCTGTCGGGCGCGGGGGGGTACAGGGCGGGGGGCAGGGATGTGGGCGGCGGGCAGGTGGCCGGTTCGCTGGAGTTCCTGGGCTAGCCACGCGGGCAACGGGGCGGGTTGACGGACCGTTCCGATGGGCTTGTACGTTCCCGCGGAGATTCTGGTGCCGGGCGCGATGATGTATCCGCCGTGCGCGCGGATATCGACCTGCCAGGCGAGGGCCCTCTTCTTGCCGGCCCCGGTGGAGCACTGCCAGCGTCGGCCGTCGGTCGCCCGGTACCAGACGTGCATGCCTCCGGAGGGAGTGCGTACGCGGAGGGTCGACTCGTCGTCTGCGGGAGAGCTCTCGCGGCGGAGCGCCGCGAGTACAGCCATGGAATGGAAGCCGGTGCGCAGGCCTTTGAGGTCGACGGCGTTGCCGATGGGAATGCCCGGCAGGAGGCGGTCCCGCTCAGGGGGCTCGCTTTCGTGTGCGTCGATGTCAATGACGACCAGGTCTGCGGGTCCGCATGCGACTCCGACGCCTTGGTGGGGGTTGGCGGTCCACCACTCATCGATACGGGAGTAGTCCAGGGTCGCGGCATGGAAGCCGTGGCACCAGCGGCCCGCCTGGAGGCAGGGGCAGTTCGTGTGTGTGTGGCCTGGTTCGCTGCATTTGCGGCAGTTGGCGGGCGGTGTCTTACGGCCGGGTGCCAGGGGGTGCACGGGCCAGCCGTTGCTGGCGCACCACCGGGCCAGGCGCAGGCTAGCGACTGAGCGCTCGGGCGGGGTCTGCCCTGAGTCGCTGCGCGAAAACCGCAGCTCAGCAGGCATGTACTTCCCCTCACAGCGACCGAAGCGACTCAACAATGAACACAGACTAGCGAAGTCTGCCAGGAAGCATGCGCAGCGTGTCGAGCCTGTATGGACCGCGTGTCGCCCTGCGTGGGATCGAGCTACTCAGAAGCGACTGAAGAGATGAGCCGAGCGACTCACCCGCTCAGTCGCTTAGGTGGACCTTCGAAAAGTCGCAGGTCAAAGCTGTAGGCAGCATCACACAGCGACTGAAGCGACTGAAACCTCCTATATATGACGCCCACGCGCACACAGGAATGTCCTCATATACGTGAAGTTCAGTCGCTTCAGTCGCTGCCAAGGAGTTGGCACACCCTCTGACCTGGCTTTTTGCCCAGCGACTCAAGGCAGCGACTCAAAGTAGGTACGGCAGCTTTCTCCCCCCTGGCCCCTTGATTCCGTACTCGAGGGCCAGCGGCAGCCCAAGACCTCGCCCCCTCCGAGTCTCCAGAAAGGGGTCTTCGGTGCACACGCAACGCGCATCAGTTGTCCTGGCATGCAGTCTGTGGCCGGTCGCGGGCTGCTGACTTGACGTCAGTAGTGGGTGCAGCAGTCGACAGACCACGGCTGTCGCGACGCCCCCAAAGCCGACCACGGGAACGTTCCACGGACGTTCCCCGTCGGGACCCGTTCGGCGTCGCCCCTGTGGGGCTATCACAAGGCTTGGTTACCTCGGTCCCGCCTGAGACTGTCCCCGCCGTCCCGAGGGTGGCACCTTGCCGCCTGGCTGCAACTGCTGCGGGGCCACCGCGGCAACGACAACGTTCCGGCGCCGAGTTCGGTAACACTGCCTGGCCGGCCCGGTTACCCGGCGTGCCTGGGTTGCTCAGAAAAAGGCCCCATGGCCCCGGGTGGTGGGAGCCGGGCGGCTCGGGCCCCCGGCGCCCTGCCGATGCGGCGCGCACCGGGGGTCGGAGCGCCGGTGCGCGGGCGGGGAGGAGGAGCCAATGGCGGTGAATTCTTGGTATGGACCTGTCAGGTATCGGGCGGCCCAGGTCGCAGGTGCGCCGCCCTCTGCTGGACGGGCCGCGGTGGGAGGCAATGCGCGCGGACGTGCTGGCCGGCCACAGTTGTTCGCGCTCAGCGGGAAGCGCCGCCCGCTCCCGGCGCTCTCGCGGCGGCGGGTCAAGGAGCGTCCGCAGCTGCCGCCCGGCAGGGCTGCCAGGTGCTCAGAGCAGTGCCGCGGGTCCGGTCGGCTTCGACGAGCGCGCACGAGGGGCACGGCGGCCGGCCGCCGGTCATCACCGACGACATGCTGCACACGTCATGACGGCCCTCAAACCGCCAGCAGGGAGCAGAGCTTCTCGTCTTCACGGTGTTGTAGCGCAGGGCCAGCTTCTCGCGCATCGCCGCCTCGGCCGACCCGTCGTCCTCCGGCACCAGGGTCTCGACCATTGCCACCGCCCCCGACACCGCCTCGCACGGGACGGCCTCCTCCACCGCCGCCCATAACAAGCCCTAACGAAATGATCTTCGGGCTGGTTGGATGAGCCGGAGGGCGTTCAGTTGGGGGTGCGGGGTGGCTCGGCGCAAGCCGTGGGAAGTCGACGACGAGTTGTGGGCGGTGATCGAGCCGCTGCTGCCGAAGGTCGAGCGACGGGTACGGCATCCGGGGCGGAGGCGGCATCCGGACCGGTTGGTGTTCCAGGGCATCCTGTTCGTTCTCCACACCGGGATCGCTTGGGAACACCTCCCGCAAGAATTGGGGTTCGGTTCGGGCATGACCTGCTGGCGACGCCTGGCGGAGTGGACCGAGGCTGGTGTCTGGCCGCGTCTCCACGAAACCCTCCTGGCCCGGCTCCGCGGAGCCGGCGCCATCGACTTCTCGCGGGCCGTGGTCGACGGCTCCCACATACGCGCGTTAAAGGGGGCTCCAAAACCGGGCGAAGCCCGGTTGACCGGGGCAGGAACGGCAGCAAACACCACCTGATCACCGACGCCACCGGCATTCCGCTTGCCGCCACTGTGACCGGCGGCAACCGCAACGACGTCACCCAGTTCATCCCGCTGCTCCAGGCCGTCCCGCCGGTCCGCGGCAAGCGCGGCCGACCCCGCCGACGACCCGACACCGTGCTCGGCGACCGCGGTTACGACCATGACAAATACCGGCGCATGGCCTGGGCCCTGGGCGTGAAACCCGTCATCGCCCGACGGGGCGTCCCGCACGGATCCGGACTCGGCACCGACCGCTGGGTCGTCGAGCGCACCTTCGCCCACCTCCACTGGTTCCGTAGGCTACGGATCCGTTGGGAAGTACGCGACGACATCCACGAAGCCTTCCTCAGCCTCGCCTGCTCGCTCATCTGCTGGCGACGCCTGAAGTCATTCCGATAGCAGTTCTAAGGCGGCCACGTCCAGGTCTGCCACGGCCTCGGCGACCAGGTCCAGCTCCTCGGTGAGAATCTTCGACGCTTTCGCCAGGACGCGTGCGCCTTCTCCAGTTGCGGCAGCACCGCCAGGCGCTCCTTGTCCGACGCCCGCCGCGCCAGGCTGATCAGCCGGGTGGCCATCAGCAGCGCGAACAGATCCAGCGCGTCATCGGCCGCCTGCGCCTCCAGATTGCGTGCCACCGCCGTCAGCAGCGCCGTCTTCCGCGGTTCCGGCGCCCGCTCGATGGTCTGCGCCTTGCCCAGCTGCCCGTGCCTGGCCAGCGTGTTCAGCCGGTTCACCGGCCCCCTGGACAGGTTCACCCTGCCCAGGCGGAACGCGGAGATCTCCTCCACCCGCTCCATCGCGCGGACCATCGCCGTGCCCGTCGACTTCGTCGGCGGCGTTCGCAGCCGCTCCAGCTCCGAGACCTGTTGGCCCTCCGGTACCTCCAGCAGCTGAGCCAGCGCCGGCGGCAGCGCCCGGTCCGCCTGGTGCGCGGCCCTGGCCACCGACTCGTACAACCGCCGCTCCGCCACCGCGCGGGCCTCCGCCACCTGCCGGGCCAGTACCGAGACGCTCGGCAGCAGCACCCGGTGCCGGCGCAGCCACGTCACCGCGTGGTCGAAACAACGCCACCGGCCCCTCGGCGTGCGTCCACGCCCGCCCGTACAGGAACGTCCTAAATTGGGGTGCCGGTAAGAACCGTGTCACCAGTCGCAAACGGCGGTGATCAGTCCTTGGGCTTGGCAGGTCGGGGCAGTTTGGCCGTGCTCGTCGCCTCGGTGAGCGCGAGGCGACCACCCTTCAACTCGGGCACGTAGTTGTAGATGGTGTTGCGGGACACGCCGAGCAGCTTCGCGATCGAGGTCACGGTGTTCTCCGGGCGCGTGGGCAGGTCGCGGGCGTGACGTACCTGCTCGGGTGTCATGGCCGGCGGGCGTCCGAGGCGGGCGCCGCGGCCGCGGGCGGCGTCCAGGCCCTTGTTGGTGCCCTGCACGATGAGTTCACGGATGAACTCCGCAAGGGCGGCGAAGACGTGGAAGACCAGGCGCCCGCCCGGCGTGGTGGTGTCGAGTGCCTCGTGTAGCGAGGTGAAGCCGACGCCGCGCTTGCGCAGGCCGGAGACGATCGCGATGAGGTCCTGGATCGAGCGGCCGAGTCGGTCCAGCGAGGGGACAAAGAGGGTGTCGCCGGGCCGCAGATAGTCGAGGGCCTTCCACAGTTCCTCGCGCTCGGCGTTCTTGCCGGACTTCTTGTCCGAGAAGATCCGGCTGCATCCGGCGTCAGTAAGGGCGCGGATCTACCGATCGAGCAACTGCCCCTTGGTGGACACACGCGCGTATCCCACAAGATCGCCGGTCCGTACGGCCGGAATGGGGCGAGGAGACCGGCGGAGTCGTCGTCCGGAAGCTGCTGTAGCCGCCAAATCGTACAGAAAACTGTGGCGCTGGAGTTCTTGAGCACTCCGACTTTCTGACACCGTTTTATGGGCATGATCCTGCGCCAGTCCGGCTGCGCGCCGCCGCTCACTGATCTTGCTCATCAATCGGTCGATAGATGAGCAACAGGCCGAGGGCTCGCGGACAGGCGAGGCCCCGGGCGCTTACTCGCGTACAGCTTCTACCGGGCTCGCCCGGTCTTCAGGTCGTCCTGGTGAGAGGGATTGGCGTCCGTGTGGTGCAGATGGGAGCCGACGAGGCTCTGGGGATTGGGCTTGCTAGGGCAAGTCCACATGAGAGCCCCTGCGAGCAGCACGGTGCCTCCCAGCAGCCAGGGCAGCGGGCTTGGCGGAAGGAAACCGATGATCAAGCCGGTGATAGCTCCCGTCAGCTGCATAGCGAGAGACTGGACGGACAGCGCGGTGGCGCGGCCCTCACTGGTGACACGGCGGTGCAGGATGTCGTTCTCACTCGGTCCCGCCGCGCCGAGCCCGAGGTAGACCAGCCCGTAGCCGGTAGCCGCGAGGACCATGAAGCCCACTCCTGTGGACGCTGCGGTGGCGCCGAGCAGAAGCAGACCGCTCGCGCTGGTGCCGAGGCTCACCATGACGGCACGCTCGCCGCTTCCTGCTAGCCGGGCGGTCAGAGGTGCGAGGTGGCTGCCCAGACCCGCGCAGATGAATCCGGCGCAGGCGAGTGCGGCGAAGAGCACCGCCCCCGACTCCGATGCGCCCGTGAGGGCCGCGGCGCGGCCCGGCGTGAGGAGTTCGATCGCGGCCAGGGCGCTGCCGGCGGCCCCTGCGCTGAGGAAGACCCGGCGGACCAGCGGTTCGCGGCCACCCAGGCGCAGCCCGCCCGCGACGGTGACTGGGATACCTCGGAGTACGTTGCGCAGGGTGGCCGCCGGCCGGGGCGGTTCGGGCAGAGCGGTCAAGACGTACAGCACGAAGGCGACCTCTACCACCGCGCCCAGCAGCAGTGGGACGGAAAGGGGGAGCACCAGCTCGGAGGTGGCTTCGCTCAGCCGGGCGCCGAGGTCGGGGCCGAGTCCGAGCAGCCAGGGAAGGACCCCGCCGAGCAGGGTGCCTGCGGCGAGCGCGGCGGATGTCGCGGAGGAGCCGTGGGCCAGGCCGGTCCGCAGGTCGGCGCCGGGGCCGGAGTGCGCGTGGACGGTGTCGACGTACCAGGCTTCGGCGGGGCCGCTGGACAGGGCGCGGCCCGCGCCCATCAGGGCCATGCCCAGGCCGAGCAGCCAGGGGGCAGTGCCCAGGCCCTGGAGAGTTAAGGCGGCCAGGTTCAGCAGGCCGGCGGCGGCCAGGACGGCGCGGCGTCCCAGGACGTCGGAGAGTCCTCCGGTGTGCAGTTCGAGCGCCGCGGCGGTGAGGGAGTGCGCGGCGAAGAAGCCGGCGATGGCCGCCATGGTCATGCCGCGCTCGGTGAAGAGCAGGATCAGGGGGGCGATGGTCAGTCCCAGCGGGAGCCAGAAGAGAATGCAGACCGTGACGTAGCGGCGGCGTGCGGTGGGTATGTCCAGCGGCCTGGTCATGACGCGTTCTCGGCATCTGCCTCCGCAGGGGCGGAGGTGTTCGGCTCCGCGCCGGGGGCGCGCGGTGCCAGCGGCAGCCCGGCGGTGAGGAGTACGACCTGCGCGGCACGCGGATCCCCTGCATCGCGGGTGGTCAGCTCGTCCAGCTTGCGGTTGAGCACCTCCCAGAGTTCGGTGAGCGACTCGGGGGTCAGGCAGGGCATCAGGTCGCTGATCCCGGAAGGCTCCACCCACTCCCGCCCCAGCCGTCCGTTGGCGACGTCGGCCTCATGCCGGACGAGAGAAGCCTCCAGGTGCTCGATCTGCACCCTGCGTGACAATGTGACGTAGGCGCGGGCCCTGTCACTGGTACCTCGCAGGTGACGGGGCTGGACGGGCTCACGCGTCCGTACGGACCTCGGCTGGCTCCTCATAGCCCGCCCCACGGAGAGCCGGCACGGTCACCGCGGCGAGGTTCAGGCGGGCGCCCATGTCGAGGTTGACCTCCGCGTACGGGCGCACATGAGACCAGAACAGCGTGGTCAGGCCGCGCCGGTCGGCGGGCGAGAGGAGGTCGGCCCACTCCGGTTCGCCGAGGATGTCCTGGAGCATCAGGGTGTTCACGTACACCAGGGCCGATTGCAGAATCCGCAGGCACAGGACGAACATCTCCTGCTCGTCGCGCCGGTTGGAGGCGATCTCTCTGCCCTTGCCGTAGGCGATCACGGAGTTCGCGCCGTTGGATGACTCCATCACGTTCAGGCCCTCCTCGCTCTCCCGCTGGAGGTCGCGCAGCCGCAGGTAGCGGGCGACGAAGATGGTCTTCTGGGCGCGGCCGACCTCCAGCATCGCGGCGTAGGTGGGGTGGGTGGCGTTGCGGGTGAAGCGGCGCAGGATTGCCTCGGTGGACGCGGTGCGGGTCCGGATCGCGGTCGCGTACTTGATCATCTGGTCGTACTGCTGGGCGATGAGTTCCCAGCGGATCGGCCGGGTCAGCGCCGGGGTCAACCGCGGGTAGGCGTCCGGCTCGCCGGCCACCGGCCGGTACAACTACCGGCACCCCAAATTCCCGCGACCACTTCCGGTCGCCGTATCCCCGGTAGCCGAACCGCTCCCGGATCTCCTGGGCGTGGTTGTACGGCGTCATCCGCCGCTCCGTGCGGTCAGCTTCGATGCGCGCGCACGGCAGTTCACCGGCAAAGCGCCAGCACTGCCCGCCCGGCTCTGCTGCAGCAGTGCGGGCCGTCGCCCGGTGGGACGACGGCCCGTGCGCGTGCCGGTCAGCGGTGGTGGCCGCATGGTCCGGCTACGGGTGGATCACCTCGCGCAGGCTCTCTGGCGTGGCGCCCGGCCTGCGCGTGGGGTCAGCGGCGGCGGCCCCAGGACTCGGTGTCCACGGTGCGGCCGCGGTCGTCGCGCAGCGTGGCGGTGTCGGCGCGGTTGTCCCAGACGTAGTCGCGGCGGTCCTGGAAGAGGTCGGTGCGGGTGTCGCGTCCGTTGCCGCTGTGGATACGGATGGTGGCGTGGCGTGCGATGCGGACGTTGTCGAACCGGTAGCGGTTGCCGTCGCTGTCGCGCAGGGTCCAGCCGCGGAGGTTGACGGTGTCGCGGGTGGTGTTGGTGATCTCCACCCATTCCGCGTTCAGGGACCGGTTGGAGCGGTCGTCGCGTCCGGGGCTGTCGGCCTGGACCCGGCTGATCTCCACCCGCGGGTGCCGCTGGTGGTGACGGTCACCGTCGTGCGCGGCCGCCGGCAGCGCGGCGGCGGAGACGATGGCGCCGGCGGCCAAGACCGTGGCGGCGATACGGCGTACGGAGGAAGAAGCAGAAGACATGGGTGGCGCTCCCTCAAGAACAGCACCTCACCAGCCGAAACAGGCGGCAGAGGCACTTTCGGAGACGGCCCGTGGTGAGCCGATGGCCACACTCTCGACCCGACACGAGCCCCACCGCACCCCCCGCAGACGCTGGTTACCGGATACGGACATATCCGTCACACTCGCCTGCGCACTGCACGCACTTCCCCCGAACGTGCTCCTGACATTCACTGACCGCTACACCCATCCGCCCCGGAAGCCGCTCCTCCGGTTCGGAGCGCTCCGGCGCATCACCGGGCGCACGCCCCGGCGCCTCACCCGGCCGGCCCAGTTGATCAAGTAACAACAGTTCTGCAGGATTCTTCGCACACAGTCCCGCGATTCGCACACATCAACGCCCCCGTGCGAGCCGATGCCGTCAGAGACGAAGGGCGTCTCCGGCAGGGCGGTACAGGCACCGGACCACGGTGCCGACGTCCTCGCCCTGGACCCCTAGAGTCGGGGCGCTGACCATCATCATCGAACTACTGACGGACACCCCCCTCAGCATCCGGAGCTCCATCGTCGTCCTGCCGTACCCCGTCATGCGGCACCGGCGGCGGGTCGCACCGGGTTCCCCGCGGACAACCCGCCCCGAACCTGAGCCCGGTCCACGACGACCGGCCACCGGATCCGCTGACGCGCCATACCGGTACTAACTGATCATTTCAAAATGGGGTTCGGAGTCGCCTCAAGCAGATGATGCTGCAGGCGAGTTGGAGGAGCCCGAGGTGGAGATCGGCTCGTATCTCGTAGCGGGTGCGTAGTCGTTTGAACTGGTGAAGCCAGGCGAAGGTCCGCTCGACGACCCATCGGGTCTTGCCCAGACCGGAGCCGTGTGCGGTCCCCCTGCGGGCGATCTTCGGCGTGATGCCGCGCGCCCGGAGGAGGCGTCGGTACTTGTCGTAGTCGTAGCCGCGGTCGGCGAACAGCCGGCGCGGACGATGACGCGGGCGACCGCGCCGCCCGCGGATGCGGGGGATCAAGTCCAGCAGGGGCACCAACTGGGTGACATCGTGCCGGTTTCCGCTGGTCAGCGACACGGCCAGGGGCGTCCCATGCCGATCGGTGATCAAATGGTGCTTGCTGCCAGGGCG
This sequence comes from Streptomyces sp. NPDC058674, assembly GCF_042716505.1. NCBI lineage: Bacteria > Bacillati > Actinomycetota > Actinomycetes > Kitasatosporales > Streptomycetaceae > Streptomyces > Streptomyces sp. NPDC058674. Next base: position 13,414 of record NZ_JBHXSC010000078.1, on the reverse strand, counting down.
GCCGCGGTCGACCGGCGAAGGTCCGGTGTGAGCCCCCCCCTTCAGGGCCCAGACGTGGGAGCCGTCGATCGCGGCATCGTCCATGTCGAGCAATCCGGTCTTACGGAGTTGCACCAAGAGGACCTCGTGCAGGCGCGGCCACACGCCGGCCTCGGTCCAGTCCCGCAGACGCCGCCAGCAGGTCACTCCGCTGCAGCCGATCTTCTCAGCCGGTACGTCGGCCCAGGTCACACCAGTGCGCAGGACGTAGACGATCCCACGCAAGGCAGCGCGGTCATCCGCCGGCAGCCGGCCTGGGTACCGCTGACGCCTCGGCGGGCGAGGTGGGAGCAGCGGGGCGACATGCTCCCACAGATCATCAGGTACAAGATCATCCGACACCCGCCGAACTCTGCCGCCAACCAGCCCAACTGCCAAGCCCTGGGCCAACATCATGGCTTTGTACAAAGCTACAGATCCCACGACGGCTGTTCGTTCTGCATAGTCGCGGTGCCGGAAAAGGCTGAGAGGAGGATCTGTGCTCAGGTGCGACGGCGGTACGGGCGTGAACGCCACCTGCCTGGGCCGCCATTGGCTGCCGATCTCGGATCTGTTGCCCTCGTTGTGGTGACGTACTGCGCGTAGCGACGACGTGCGTCGGTCAGGCTCTCCGCTCCGTTGGGGCCGCCCCAGACCTCGTCGGCGTTCGGGTCGTCCTGGCCATCGTCTTCCCAGCTGCACTCGGCACAGATCTGGAATTGACCGCGGGCTTCCAGCGTCAAGAGCTTGCAGCAGGGACAGGCATACGGACCGCAGCCGGGCGGGCTGGCTCTGGGCGGTTCTCCGGGCGTCACGCGTCGAGTGTTGCATGATCCGCGAGAAGCTCTGGGCCGGTCGCTCATTCTGAAACGAACAGTAAGTGCACAGCCCCGGCCCTGACCTGACGCGGAAGCGGCGTTGACGAGAGTCACCGTCAGCATCCTGGTTCTTCACGGGTTCGGCGCACGGCCACCGTCGTCCAGCGCGGCATCGCCCGGCGAGGCGAATGTCTCTGCGGACGGCGCCTCTGGCGGTCCGGCCCGGTGGCAACCAGGCCCGCTGGACCATGCGCTGGAAGACCGCACTGAAAGCCTTCGACATCACCTTCGACGGCCGGCTCTCAGCAGCTCGTCAGTAACCCTCAACAACCCGAGTTACACCGCTCGTTTGACCGACCCGCCCCAAGCTCGTCGCCGCAGCGTTCGGCATGGACCCCGAGGCCACCATGATCTATCTCGCAGACCACGTCGACCCCGGCCGCCTGCCTGACCTGCAATCACAGTGACGACAGGCACCTCCTTGACCTACTGTTCCTGGGATGAGCTCCTGTGATGCCGCCCTCGACGAACCAGCTGAATTGACCGTTCGCTGCCAGGACGACCGGGCTGTCTCGGTGAAGTTCTGTGACCTTTTCGATGAGGACGAAGACTGCGTGCACTACGCCATCGAGGCTTGCGCGGCCGGTCTGAACGCTCGCCTGGACGGCGTGGCAGCTTGGAACTGGAGTGCGGACCTGGCTCATTTCCTGGAGAAGCTCTCCGAGGACTTCCGGGGCTGGGATGGAGAGCGTGTCTGGCAGACCATGGACCGCGATCTCACGGTCAGAGCGGTCTTCCGCTCGGGCGGCCATGTCGGGCTGACCTGGACCCTGCGTCCGTGGCGAATGTCCGTTGGCAGCTGGGAGGCATCCGTCACCACCTGGCTCGAAGCCGGCGAGCAGATGTCTACTCTCGCAGCCGATGTCGGGCACTTCCTCGGCCAGGAGGCCGGTCATCGCGGCTGACATGCAGCTCGTTTGGACCCTCAGCGGGCGGGGATGGGCAGACTGCACCATCTCCGATCATCAGGCGGAAGCCGAGGTCACGGCCTCGTCTTGACGACGATGCGCCTCGCCGAATCGGCGACGCCGATGACCATCTGAGTGCCGACCAACGGCAGACCGAAGCCGATGAACACGCCTTGCTGCGCAAGCGTGTCGGTGAAGTACGGCATCAGGGCTTCGGCGACCAGGTCGGTGCCGGTGCCTACATCCAGCAGGCGGCGCGGCCGGCGGTCGGGCACGTAGGTGGCGAGGCGGGCGGCGAGGTCGCTGGGGATGCCGGGACGGTTCTGGCGGTAGTAGCTGGAGGTCCCGGTGAACAGGCTCATGCCATGGTTTCTTCAGGAGGCGGCCTCAGAGGTGCTCTGGCAGCCAGGGTTCGAGGTCCGAGGTGGCGCGGATCAGCTGGGTCAGGGCTTCGTCGGATTTGGTGGTGACTCCGGCGAGGCGGGCTGCGGCGGCTGTCCGGTAGCCGCCGGCGTACCAGACGGCGAGCTGCCCTCGGGTGAGCTGGACATCGCCTTGGGCGCGGGTCTCAGTGATCTGACCCGTGCCGTCCTGCACTTCCAGTAGGTACGACTCCGAGTTGCCTCCGTTCTCGCTTTCGATCTCCATAGGGACGGCGGTGGCCAGGTCGCTGGGCCAGCCGCGCAGCCGGACGGCTTCGGGGATGTCGAGGATGCGGAGCATCCACGGGTGCCATGCCTCTGCTGTCAGCCGGTAGCGGTGCAAGTTGTGCAGCAGCGCGGGGTACGGGGGAAGGGCGGAGCGCCGGAAGTGGACGGCGGCGGGGCGGGTGTGGTGGCCGGCGAGGAACGCCATCATCTCGTTGACGGCCTCCGCGTCTGCGGCCCAGAAGTCGTGCACGGTCAGGTCCGTGCCGTGCCGCTGGTGGCGCTTCATGGAGAGGGACAGTACGCCCGTCGTGTACCACGACCCGAAGCGGTAGGTGGTGAGCTGCTGCTTGTCGTCCATCCAGGCGGACCACCATTGCGGGCGGTGCATGGGCCCGTTCCACTACCGGGCCAGGCGTCGTTGCAGCTCCTCTCCTTCCTTTGCCCGGCCGTGCTCGATGTCGAGCCCCGGGCTGGTGAAGCCGCGCTTGAGGTCTTCGGTGGTGATGGACCAGGCGAACACGGGGACTGGTGCCTGCCAGCCAAGGCGGCGCAGGTGTCCGTTCGAGGTCGTCCAGGCGGTGGAGATCACCGCGCCCTGGTCGCGTAGGGGGCGAAGCCGTTCGGCGAGTAGGCGGCCGGCGAGGTGGTCTCCGCGTTCTTCGGGGGCGACGCACCCGGCGCTAATGATCGCGGAGGGGACGGGGGCCCCGCCGAAGAACTGATGGGTGAGGAGGCCCAGGCCGCCGGCTACGACGCGGCCGTCGCGGACGGCGACGCGGATGTCCGCGTGGGGGCGCAGGCGGGTGATGTCTCCTACGGGGTGGCCGTAGCTGCGGGTGGCGAGGTCGTTGTACTCCTGCCACAGCTCGTCGTCGGCCTCCATGATCCGGAGCGGATCGGACATGCGTTGTCTCCCGTCCTAGTAGTTGGTGTGATCGCGGACGGCGTCGGCGTTGACCGGTACGAAGAAGCTGCGGGTGAAGATGATGACGGTCTTGCCGTCCTGGTTGTGGCCGGTCGTGCGGCAGGTGACGATCCCGGTGTCCGGTCGGCTGTTGGACAGGCGGCGTCCGGTGATCTGCGTCTGCGCGTAGAGGGTGTCGCTCACGTAGACGGGGTGGGTGAAGCGGACTTCCTCGAAGCCGATGTTGGCGGTGGTGAGGCCGCTGGTGCTGCGTACGGTCATGCCGCCCACGATGTGGAGGGTGATGCTGCTGCACACCAGGGGCCGGCCCCGACCGCTCATCCCAATGAGTGGCCGTGTCGTCGCGGGGCACTGGGCGGCCAATCAGTCAAAGCCACAACCACGGCATGAGCGCTCTAAAGCCACACCCAGGCCCCCGGGTCTCCCGATCGTACGAAGGACCGGAATCAACCCGCCAACACGGTAAGGAGCGTTTCAGTTGGCACCTGAGCGTTGTACTTGGCCCGGCTGGGCTTGACGGTTGGCTGGGCTGGCGCGCCGCCGATCTGATCGGCTGCAGCGTCAGGGGTTTTCTCGTTACTCCACAGCGCGGCCGATGAGTTTGTGGCTCCCGGCCAGTCCAAGCTCGTGACACCCCAGGAAAGGACATCGCCATGTCGGAACTTCTCGTCGACTTCATCACCTCCCTCGACGGCTACGCATCGGGAGAGGGATGGCCCGGGTTCTGGGGCCTTGAGGGCCCGGAGTACCTCGCATGGCTCGGCGAGCAGCCCGAGGCCACCTACCTGATGGGAGCGAACACCTACCGCCTGATGTCGGGCTTCGCCGCCGGCGAGGTCCCGGACGGCCAAGACGAGTTCAGGCCCGAAGAAGAGGCGTCCGTCGACGAGCTCACGCAAGCGTCCAAGGTGGTGTTTTCCTCCTCACTCGAGGAGCCACTGACGTGGGCCAACTCCACGCTCGTCCGCGACGACGCCATCGAGGCGGTCCGCGCCATGAAGTCGAGTGGCTCGGGGCTCCTCAGCACGATCGGCAGCCTCAGCCTGTGCCGCTCCCTGCTACGAGCCGGACTCGTCGACCGCTTCCGGGTCGTGATGTTCCCGGTGATCACCGGGGCCACGGGCGAAGAACGCATTTACGACGGCTATCCGGACGTTGCCCTCGAGATGATCGAGCACCGCACCTTCGACGACCGCATCCAACTGGTCGAGTACAAGCCCCGCGTGCTCGAGCACCCGCCGCTCGGCGTCCCTGCGTGACGGGTCGCCCCGTCCGCCGGCCTGGACGGCCGCCAGGCCGGCGTCGGCGGGCGCGGAACAAGAACTACGCTGAGTAAACCCTGCGCTACCGAGACCAGGCACCATCTGGTGTCAGCGGCGGCTGTTACGGTCCGGCCATGACACGCCCCGACCTCATACTTGCTGTCCTGTGCCGGAGCCGAAGCGGTCGGGGTCCAGAGCGCTGTCGAGGACTGCGCGGTCCACACGGCGGGGGAACATTTGGAGGTACACCTGTCCCAGATAGGAGCCGTACGAGGAGCCGACATAGGACAGCCGCTGTTCTCCGAGCAGTGCCCGGACCGTGTCCATGTCTCGTGCCGTGTTCCGGGTGGAGGCGTGCGGCAGCACCTCGCGGTAGCGGGCGCAGTTCGAGGCCAGGTCCCAGGAGAGCGCCGCACTGCGCTCGAATCCCTCCCGGTCCGGCCCGGCGGCACCGGGGCCGGGCAGGAGCCACTGGCAGTCCAGGGGGGTGCTCCGCCCGACGAAGCGGGGGTCCATTCCGATCACGTCGTAGCGGACACCGACCGTGGGCTCGGCCTGCCGGAACTTGAGCGCGAGGTACATGGCGGGCACGCCGGGGCCACCGGGGTTGTAAAACAAAACCCCCCGCCGCTGCCCCGGTCCGGTGGCCTTAAGCCGTGACAGCGCCACTTTGACGGTGGGGCCGCCTGGACGGCTGTAGTCCAGCGGCATCGTGACCTCGGCGCACTGGGCGCCGGCGTCGTCCAGTTCCGCGCCTTCCACGTCCGCCGACGAAGTCTGGCAGCGCTGCCATGCGACGCTCTGGCGGAGTAAGGAGTCAGGCGCTCCGTCCCCTGACAAGCTGCCTGCCCCGCTACCGGCAGCGGGCTGCGCACAAAGCACGGCGACGCTCGCCCACGCCACCAGTCCGGCCCCGAAAGCGGCCCCCACACGTCCACGCACCCTGAATCCCCTCCTCCGTCGCCCACCACGGCGAGCCGCGGCACGCCGTCGAAGCTATGTGGGGGCCGGGTGTGAAAGCGTCATCCTGTGGTCTGATCACCACGTAGCGGCAGCGCGATGCGTACGCGCGTGCACTCCTTCCACGCAAGGCGGAAGACTCCTGACACCTCCTCCCTGGTCATCGCGTCACTTCCGCGGCAACGCCTGGCTGCGGTCGGGTCCGCGTGCCCCAGCGGGCAAGAGATGGGCCGACTGCGCCCAGTGCCGCGAAGAACACCGCCAGCAACAGCCAGCCTGTCGTGCCGAGTCCGAGCACCACCGTGGTAAGGATCACGGGGGCGAGAGCCTGGCCCGCGCTGAAGCCAAGGCCGAGGACACCTTGGTACTGGCCTTGGGCGTGGTCGGGGGCAAGGCCGAACCCAAGGGCGAAGCCCGCCGATGACTCCCAGACCTCTCCCAGGCTGTGGACGAAGATCGCGGCCAGGACCAGTCCTGCCGCGGCCCAGACCGGGGTGTACGCCGCCAGCGCCATCGTCGGGCAGCTGACGAGGAAGAGCAGCCCCGCCGTGCGAAAGGCCCGGCCGCCGTCGTGCGGGGTCTCGATACGCGAGCCGATCCTGGTCTGCATGAGTACGCAGAAGAGGGAGTTGACGGCGAACAGCGCGGCCACCGTCCAGCGCGGCACTTCGGTGTGTTCGGAGATCCAGATCGGCAGGAGCAGGGAGACCACCGGGTACTGCAGTCCCATGGCCCCGTAGAGGGCGGTGAACGCCAGGAAGGGACGATCCGCGAGGACGAGCCAGCGCCGCTGTTGCGGCGGTGCTGCCAGTACTGGATAGCGGGGCAGCAGGAGCAGAAGCACTGCGCACAGGGCGAAGCTCGCCGCGTTGCCGAGGATCAGCGTGACGTAGGCGCCGCGGGTGTCCGCGGCCAGCGCCAGCCCCGCACCCACCGTTCCCAGGACGACGCCCAGGTTGACGAACGTGCGCAGCTTGGCACGGAACAGGGCCGGGCGCTCACCTCCGACCCGGACCACCAGAGCGCCCCACGCCGCCCCGCCGGCCGCCGCGGCGATCTGGTCGACCGTCGCGATGACCGTGAGCGCGGCCCAGCTCTCGACGAGGACGAGGGCCGCCATCGACACCGCCTGGATCGCGAGGGCCACCATCATGATCGGGCGCGCCCCGCGTCGGTCGGCGAGGTGCCCTCCGGGTATCCCCGCGCACAGGCCGATCACTCCGGCGATGGTGAGCGCGGCGCCGACCTGCACCGCGGGCAGGCCTACGACCAAGGTGAAATAGAGCGCCGACGCCGCGTTGAACAGACCATTGCCAACCCGGTTGGCGAAACTGGCTGCGATCAGCACGCGCTCGGGCCTGTTGTCCCCCGCCATGCGGCCTATTCGGCCTGCCAGTCCGCTCTTGATCATGGACGGCAGGCTAGCAGCGGTCAAAGAACCCGCCTGCGGAACCGACCTACGACGGGCCACGAGCTGCTGAGGCGCTTTACGGCTCGGAGACCGGGGGCTCCGGCCGAGCCGGAGCCCCCGTGATCTACGCGCCCCGCCGTTCCGGCATCCCCGCGCAGCGGGGCGTAGTCATCGCCGGGAAGGGGTTCCTCGTCCCGTACGGTTCATCCCCGCGGGCGCGGGGAGCGGGGAGCGGGCTGGGCGAACGACGGCCCCATCGTGGGCTGGCCGTTCCGCGGTCAGCGGAGGTAGGTCTGCTGCCACTCCAGGGACGTCATGGAGAGCGCGGCGTCCGCCAAGGCCTTCGCCGAGTCCGTCTTCAGGCTGGCGAGGCTGGTGTCGATCCAGTTCTGGGTCAGGGCGTATCCCTGCTCGCGGTATTCGACGGCCTGGATCAGGCACTCCAGCTTGTCGGCGTCCCGCGCCGCGATCGCCTCGGGCGTCGTGCCGTCCTCGTACTCGTCGACGGCCGACTGCACCCCCGCCCGGACGGCCGGGTGGGCCGCGGAGACCTGGTCGGCGGTGACCTCCTGGTTGGACGCGGCCCGCAGGTAGCGGCGGCCGATGTGGGGGATGTCGCCGACGCGCGTCTCCTGGCTGTCGTGGAACAGGCACAGCAGCGAGGTGCGGGCGGGGTCCGCGCCCTCCATCATCGCCAGGACCGAGCCGATGACCCCGACCCGGAAGGAGTGCTCGGCGACGGTCTCCGGCTGCTTGTTGCCGAGGAACCACCAGCCGGTACGGGCGACCCGCTTCAGGACGCCCATCTCGAAGAGGAAGCCGGTCGTACCGCGGGCCGTGTCGGTCTCGTCCTTCATCTGCTGCTGCCTCCGGTCTCAGGGTGCTGACGTAAAACGTATGCGACGGCGCCCAGTTCACGTCTGGATCTTTCCGACAGTCCTGCCCCGTCCAGAAGCTCCGCCACCTTCCCGTGCAGCGGGGCGGCGAACCGGCCCGCTGCCTGCGGCAGCCACGGGAAGGCGCACACCAGTACCCACACCGAGTGGGCATACAGGTCCACGTAGCCGGGGGCGAGGTGTATCCCCCCGGTCAGTGAGCGCAGCAGCGTCACCGGGTCCCAGCCGGTCAGTTCCCGGTCCCGCATGAAGGCGTCATCCGGCTGCGCCACGGCGTAGCCGCCGAGCCAGTACGCCCAGTAGTTGAGGTTCGCGGCCTCGGCGGTGTCGTCGTCGACGAGGGCCCGCTCGATGAAGTCGAGCAGCGGCTGCGGGTCCCCGAGGCGGGCGAGGGCGGTCGCGGTCGAGCGGGCCTCGGCCCAGTGCGGGGACCAGCCGCGGCGGGCCAGTACGTCACGCCGGCCGTGCAGGGCCTGCGCGGTCCAGGCGGCGGCCTCCGGCCCCCGGTCGTACGAGGCCAGGTACAGGGCCTGGCGGTGCAGCAGCGCCCCGCGTTCGCCCTGCCCGGCGGCGTGTTCCGCGCTTTCGCGCAGCCGGTCGAAGAAGACCTGCCGCTCGGCCGGGGCCAGCAGCGGCGCCGCCGCGACCGGTCCGCGGCGCGCCGCCGGGGCGGGCGCGAGGCCGGCGAGGGCGGGCGGGGCGGTCCCGGTCAGCGCCCAGGCCAGCATGTGGGCGGTGTCGCGGGTGTGCACCCATCCGGCCAGCGGGTGCGGGCCGACCTCGGCACCGTTCCGTGCCCGGCCGACCTCGCGTCCACCGGCAGGGCCCAGGCCGGCGGCGATGATGCGGTCCGCGTCCATCGCCGCGTCCAGCAGTGCCACCAGCCGGGGATCGGCGCCGAGCGCGGGCAGCCGTCGGCGCAGCTCCAGCAGCGTCCCCACCCGGATGTGCGCGATCGGCCGGCGCCCCGACTCCCAGCCCTGCCAGGTGTTCAGGTCCACTCCCAGGGCTTCCGCCATCGCGGCCTGGGTGCGCGGGATGCTCTGTCTGGCCAGGCGCAGCACGAAGCCGGTAACTGCCCCTGTGGATGTGTGCGGCCTGCTCATGCGGCCTGCCCCCGGTCGCGATGTCCTATGGCGACGTCCTGTGGCGAACTCGTACCCCGGGTCAGTCCTACCGCATCTGAGCCCGTCCTACGGTCGTCCCGAGGAAAGCCCGACGCCTGCCTGAAACACCCGAGACGACGGTGAACGCCTGGGACGTGCGGGGCGCGCATGGGGCGCATTGAGAGCGTTGACCGCCCACTGATGAGGGAGATTCACATGACTGGACCGACCCCTGTACCTGTTCCGTACGAGCACCAGCGCCGCGGGGAGCGGCGGAGGCACAGGCGGAGGACGGCCGGCGCGTCGTGCCCGCCTACGGCTCCCCCTCCCCCGCGCTCCTCGCCCGTTCCGCACGGGGCCTGGCCCACTTCCTCGACGCTGCTGCCGGCCGGGAGCCGCACACCGATGCCGGAAGCGGAGGGGCAGGCAGGGACAGGGCGGGCAGGGACAGGGCGGGCAGGGACGGGGCGTGAACCGCGGCATCGGCTTCGGCCACGAGGACCATCCGCTGCTCGGCCGCCCGGTCCGCGACATCGCTTCCGGCGCCGAGGGCCGGCTGATGGCGGTGGTCGTCGAGGAGGTGGCCACCCACGCGGGCCCGCGCCGGACCCGGCGCGCCTACATCCGCCCGGAGGGCGGCGGCCGCGAGCTGGCGACCGCGGTGGGCAACGTCGAGCCGCTCGCCGCCCGCTGACCTCGCCCCCTCACCTCTCCCCCCCCTTGCCCCCCCCTGACCTCGCACTGGTCCGACCCCTGACCGCCGGGCCCCCGACCCCTGACCACCGGGCCCCCGGCCCCTGGCCGCATGGCCCCGGGCTCCCGGGCCACGGCCCCCGCACAGGCCCAGAATCCCCGACCGGCGCCCGTATCGTCCCCGGCGCTGCTCCGCCGTCACCCCCGGAGGTACACCGTGCACCACCGCTCCCCCTTCGCCGCCCTCGCCGGCGCCACCGTCCTGGTGACCGGTGGCGCGGGGCTCGTCGGCTCCCGCATCACCGCCCGGCTGCGCGTCCTGGGCGCCCGCCCCGTCTCCCTGTGCACCATGGACGCCTACCCGAACCACGTCTACACCGGCCTGTTCGGCGTCGACCGCACCGACCCGGACGTGGTGACCGGGGACGTCCGCGACGTCCCGCTCGTCCGCAGGCTGGTCGCGGAGTCCGACTACGTCGTCCACGCCGCCGCCCTCGCGGACGTCGCCGCCTGCACCCGCGATCCGCTGGCCGCCATCGGCACCAACATCGCCGGTACGCAGACCGTCCTGGACGCGGTCGCCGCCGCCGGCGACCGCGTGCGCCGCATGGTGTTCGTCTCCTCGGCCAGCGTCTACGGCGACGGCAGCCCGGAAGAGGCCTCCCATCCCGACCTGGTGACCATGCGCCAGCTCTTGGAGGCGGTCCACGGGCGGATCCCTCCCCAGTTCCACGAGGGCCACCGGATGCGGCCGGTGTCGGTGTACGGGAACACGAAGGTGTGGGGCGAGGAGCAGACCGCCGTCGTCCTCGGGCAGGTGGGCATCTCGTACGCCGTCGTCCGGTACTTCTCGGTCTACGGCGAGCCGCAGACCGTCAAGCGGGGCAGCCACTCCTGGGTGGTGGCGTGGTTCGCCGCGCGGGCCTCACTGGGGCTGCCGCTCCACCTCAACGGCGGAGGTCGGCAGGTACGCGACCTCACCCACGTCGACGACATCGCCGAGGGGACGCTACGCGCGCTGACCAGCCCCCGCGCCCACGCCGAGACCGTCAACATCGGCACCGGGACGGCGACGAGCATCCGGGACGTGGCCGAGCTGGTCCGCGCCCACTACCCGGGCACGGAGCTGCTGGGGACCCCGCTGCCGCCGGGTGACCCGCTCGGCGGGTACGCCTCGGTCCGGCGGATGGAGAGCGTTCTGGGCTGGCGGCCGGAGGTGACCGTCGCCGAAGGCGTGGCCCGCTACGTCCGCTGGCTGCGCGACACCCCGCAGGCGGCGCCGGGCTGGCTGCGCGAGAACGCCCTCACCTGAAGGCGGTTCAGATCACCGGGGGCCGGCCCAGCCGGGCCATGCGCACCGCGGTGCGCCAGCGCATCGGACGCCGGGGACCGCCGCTGATGCGCACGCCTTCGGCGAACCCGGAGAACCAGGCGCCGAGGCCGGCCCGCGACCGGGTACGGGCCACGGTCAGCGCGGTCCACACCCCGAGGTAGACGGGCACGAGGGGCGCGGGCAGATGCCGCTTGGCGAGCCAGACCCGGTTGCGGGCGGTCATGCGGTAGTAGACCGCGTGCCGGGCCGGGGAGGTCTTCGGGTGCTGGAGCAGTAGCTGGGGTTCGTAGAGGATGTCCCAGCCGTCGTCGAGCGCCCGCCAAGCGAGGTCGGTCTCCTCGTGGGTGAAGAAGAAGGCGTCCGGCCAGCCGCCGGTCCGCTCCAGCATCGGCATGGACAACGCGTGGCCGCCGCCGAGGAAGGTCGTGACGGGGCCGCCCCGCATCGGGTCCTCGGCCCCCAGGCGCGGGATGTGGCGGCGCTGCGTCTCGCCCGTCTCGTCGGCGATGCGGAAGCTGACGATGCCGAGTCCCGGCGCGGCCGCGTAGAGGTCGGCGACGCGGCGGACGACGTCGGTGTCGACGAGGAGCCCGTCGTCGTCCAGGCCCACCAGGACGTCGACGTCCCCGTACTCCCGCAGCCGCTGCCAGGCGACATTGCGGCCACCGGATACGCCGAGGTTCTCCGCCAGCTCCACCCCGACCACGCCGTCCGGCAGGCCGGGCAGCGCGCAGCCGTTGCCGACCACGATGATCCGGGCGGCGGGCTCGTCCTGCCGGGCGACGGAGTCCAGCAGGGCCCGCAGTTCGGGCATGCGGTCGCCCCTCGTCAGCACGGCCACGCCCACCCGCGGTCGGGACACCCTCCACCACTTCCTTCCAGCGCCCAGGGGAAACGGCGATCCTACCGCCACCGCCCACCGGGCCCACACCGAGAGGCCAGCCCCATGCCCACTCCTATGTCGACTCCCGGGCCCACGCCGACTCCCAAGCCCACGCCGACCGCCCCGCTCCCCATCGGCACCTTCCTCACCGCCCCCGAGGACGGCCCTCTCGCCGCGACGGCGTACGGCGCTCTGGCCGGCTACGACCTGGCCGCCTTCCTCGCCGCCTGGCCGGCCCTGCACGCGGAGGCGCTCGCCGCCTTGGGCGAGGCCGGGCGCATCCACCCGAGCGCGTTCATCCACCCGCGGGCGATCGTCGGGGACGACGTGATCGTGGGCCCGGGCGCCAAGGTCTGGGAATTCTCCACCGTACGGAAGGGCTCCGTGCTGTGCGCCGGTGCGCAGGTCGGCTTCAACTGCGAGGTGACCGAGTCGTACGTCGGCCAAGGCGCGGTGCTGGGACACCGCATCGGCATCAACCGCACGCTGGTCGGCGCCGGCGCGCACTTGTCGGCGGGGGTGACGGTGGCCGCGATCCACATGAGCGCCGACATGCGCACCCCGGACCGCGAGGTCATCACCCGCACCCCGGACGGCATCTACCGCTGCGGCACCACCCGCTTCGGCGCCCTGATCGGCGACGGCGTCCAGACGGGCAACACCGTCAGCCTCGGCCCGGGGGTCGCCATCGGCCCCCGCACCCGCATCCACAGCGGCGTCACCCTGACCACCCGCACGATCCCGGCCGACGCGGTGGTAACCACCCCGCACACATCGGAGGCCCGGGTCCGCGCGCAGCGCGGGACGGGGTGAGGGGTCATCCCCGCGCCGCGGGGAGCACCTCGATCAACCACGCGAGCATGGCCACGGCCTGGGGGTCATCCCCGCAGGAGCGGGGAGCAGGTCTCATCGGTAGACGCACAGGGATCATCCCCGCAGAGACGCGGGGCAGAGTCGGCGGCTGCAACGACCGCCGATGGGTACCGTGGCAACGTACTGGGCAGCGTCCACCTGCCACAGGAACTTGGAAGAATCGGGGCAGCCACTCGCGAGTTCCCACCTTCAGACAGAGGGGGAAAGTGCCGATATGGACAATAAGCCGGTTTCCGTGGAAGTACACCAAAACCAAGGCAGCCGAGCACAGACTCCCAGGTCATCCGGCCTGCTCCCCGCGCACGCGGGGATGACCATGGGAGCGTGGTGGGCTCGGGCGGCTGTCGTCCGGGTCCAGCTGGGGCGGCTGGTAAGCGGCGGCTGACCGAAGCGCAATACCGAAGCGGTGGTGCGTTGTCTAGTTCCGCGAGGCCGCTCAGGTACCGGGGAGTCGAACCCTGGCCGCCAGAGCAGGCTTTCGAAGCGGAGCCAGGGTCCTGGCGTCGGGGCCGACTTTTTTTCGCGGTCCAAAGTCGGCCGCCGCCTCGCCCCCACCCAAAGCCACAATCCGGGGGCCGCACCCCCCAAGTCGTGGGCAGTAGGGGCCACAGCCCAACG
>NZ_JBHXSC010000077.1:0-29738 GCF_042716505.1 Streptomyces sp. NPDC058674 | reverse complement strand
GGGGGGCGCCCGCCGCCCCCTCCCTCCGGGGGCGCCCGGCGCCGGGGCGGGCCACCGCGCCGGGCCCCCCCCCCCCCCCCCCGGGGGGGCCCCCGGCCCGGCCCCCCCCCACGGCGACGAAGGGGAACGTCGTGTCGGACAGCGTGAACGGGGGGGCGCTGGTGGTGGGTCATGACGAACACCGGGGTGTGGAACGGTGGCTCCTCCCCCCAGCCGCGCCAGGACCACCGCTACCCCACCCGGGCTGGCCACGGGGGCGGGCCGCCGCAATCCGTCCGACCCGGTCGCGCACCCCCGCCGCCGCGCCACGGACCCGACCATCCAGCCCGTTCCGGCCCCGCCGACGCGACCACCGGCCCCGCGCCCCCGCCCGCTACCACCCATCAACCGTGAATGACAACCTGAGGTTGACACCCTCCGACTGTCAACCTACGGTTGCGCCATGACGAACCCTTCCGTGGAACCCGTCCGCATGGCCAATCCGGTACGCCTCGACGACCTGATCGAGGCCATCAAGAAGGTCCACACCGACACCCTGGAGCAGCTCAGCGGCGCCGTCGTCGCCGCCGAGGCCCTCGGCGACGTGGCGGACCACCTCATCGGCCACTTCGTCGACCAGGCCCGCCGCTCCGGCGCCTCCTGGACCGACATCGGCCGCAGCATGGGCGTCACCCGCCAGGCCGCCCAGAAGCGATTCGTCCCCAAGGCCGACAAGGAGGGCGACACGCCGCTCGACCCGAACCAGGGCTTCGGGCGCTTCACCCCCCGCGCCCGCAACGTCGTCGTGGCCGCGCAGAACGAGGCCCGCGCCGCCGGCAACACGGAGATCCGCACCGACCACCTCGTCCTCGGCCTGCTGGCCGAGCCCGAGGGCCTGGCCGTACTGGCCCTCACCGCCCAGGGGGCGTCGACGGACGCCCTGCGCGCCGCCGCGAGCGCGGCCCTGCCGCCGGCCGAGGAGCAGGTCCCCGACCTGGTGCCCTTCGACGCCTCGGCGAAGAAGGCCCTGGAGCTCACCTTCCGCGAGGCCCTGCGGCTGGGCCACAACTACATCGGCACCGAGCACGTCCTCCTCGCCCTGCTGGAGCTGGAGAACGGCACCGGCCCGCTCAGCGGCCTCGGTGTGGACAAGGCCGGCGTCGAGGCCTGGGTCAACGACGCCCTGGCAGCCGTACTCGGCGACGCCGGAGAAAGCGCGCGGTAGAGGCGTCCGCGTCGTCGGTCAGCTCGTACCGCTTCACGTACGCACCGAGGAACGCCTGCAGGGTGGCGACGGCCGGGATCGCGATCAGCGCCCCGACCGCGCCCAGCAGGGCGGTGCCCGCGACGACCGAACCGAAGGCCACCGCGGGGTGGATGTCCACGGTCTTCGAGGTCAGCTTCGGCTGCAGGACGTAGTTCTCGAACTGCTGGTAGACCACCACGAATCCCAGCACGTACAGCGCGTACCAGGGATTGACCGTGAAGGCGATCAGCATCGGCAGAGCGCCCGCGAGATAGGTGCCGATGGTGGGGATGAACTGGGAGACCAGTCCCACCCACACCGCGAGCGCGGGCGCGTACGGCACGCCGAGGACGGCCAGCAGGACGTAGTGCGCGACGCCGGAGATCAGCGCCATCAGCCCGCGCGAGTACAGGTACCCGCCCGTCTTGGCGACGGCGATCTCCCAGGCGCGCAGCACCTCCGCCTGCTTCGCGGGCGGCAGCACGGAGCACAGCGCGCGCCGCAGCCGCGGGCCGTCGGCGGCGAAGTAGAAGGAGAACAGCCCGATCGTCAGGAGCTTGAAGAGTCCGCCGAGCACGGTGGCGGACACGTCGAGCACGCCGCTCGCGCTGTTCTGCACGTACTTCTGCAGCCAGTCGGAGTGCAGCAGGCTGTCCTGGATGTCCAGGCGGGACAGGTGGGTGTGGAAGGTCGCGTTGATCGCGTCGATGACCGAGTCGAGGTAGTTCGGGAAGCCCTCGACCATGTCCACGATCTGCCCGGCCAGCATCGAGCCGAGCAGCGCGAGGAAGCCGACGACGAAGACGAGCACCCCGAGGAACATCAGGAAGGTGGCGAACCCGCGGCGCATCCCGCGGGCCGCCATCCGTGCCACCGCCGGCTCGATCGCGAGTGCCAGGAAGAACGCGATCAGGATGTTGACCAGCAGCCCGATCAGCTGGTGGAAGGCCCAGCTGCCGAGCTGGAAGCAGGCGACGAGGGCGAGTACGAGGATCACCGCGCGCGGCAGCCAGCGCGGCATCCGGGCATCCGCCCCCTCGGGGGTGCTGCCGGGGGGCGGCCCGCCGGGCCCGCCCGGATCGGCCGCGCTCAGCGCCCCGGGAGCCCCGGCGGCCGCGGCAGTCGGGCCCGGCACGGGCGCGGCGCCCGTACCGTGCGGGGCGTGCGGGGCGTCTGCGGGCTGGTCGGTCGTCTCATCGGTGGCTGCCACGCGGCCAAGTCTGGCCCACGGCCCGGCCATACGGCGAAGCAGCGTCCGGCCCGCGCAGCGTCAGCGCAGCGAGGCCGGTACGTCCATCGCCGAACACACCGCGCGCCACACGTCCTTGGCCTCCCAGCCCGCGTCCAGCGCCTGGTGCACGGTCCGGCCGCCCAGCTCCGTCATGACGTGGTCCCGCGCGAAGGAGTCCGCGTAGGCCGCGCCGAAGTGCTCCGCCATCCGCTCCCAGAAAATCGTCAACCGCATGCCTCCAGTATCCCGCCCCGGAGAGTGCACCCGTCCCGTTCGTCCCTCCCGGCCTCACCACGGCGCCCTACGGTTTCCCGCATGCCTGGAGACGAAGCTCCCCCGACGGCCGCCCCGGCCCCGCCCGCCCCGATCGCCCGCGCCGAGGAGTTCATGTGGCTCACGGCCCGGGTGCTGGAGCAGCGGCGGTTCGCCTTCCACTTCCTGGGCGCGGGAGCCGACCCGGTGGACGCCGCCCTCGGCGCGTACCTCGGCGGCGACGGCGGCTACGGCCACGGGCTCGATCCGGACCTGCGCGGTCCGCTCAGCCAGCCCCTGCACACCGCGCACGCGCTGCGGGTCCTGGACAGCCTCGGCCGCTGCTCCGGGCAGCGCATCGAGCGGCTCTGCGGCCACCTGAGCCGGGTCTCCACGCCGGACGGCGCCCTCCCGGTGGCCGTCCCGGCCCCGCGCGGCCACCGGGCGGCCCCGTACCACCCGCCGCACGGCGAGCCCCCGGGGGAACTGCTGGCCACGGCCCCGGTCGTCGGGGTACTGCACCGCAACCGGGTCTGGCACGCCTGGCTCTTCCGGGCGACGGACTTCTGCTGGGACCGGGTCGAGAGCATGCGCCACTCGCATCCGTACGAGCTGCAGAGCGCGGCGGCCTTCCTCGACGGCGTTCCCGACCGGGCGCGCGCGGCCTCGGCCGCGGACCGGCTGGGACGCCTGGTGCGCGAGCGGCGGCTGGTGGTGCTCGACCCCGCGCGGCGCGCGGAGTACCCGCCCGCTCCCGGCTACGGACCGGCCGAGCAGCTCTTCCCGCACGACTTCGCGCGGCGGCCGGAGTCGCTGGCCCGCGGCTGGTTCACTGACGAGGAGATGAGCCGGTCGCTGGACTTCCTGGCAGCGCAGCAGCAGCCGGACGGCGGCTGGCCGGTGCACCGCCGGGAGCGGTCGCCGGACAGCTCGCTGGAGCGGCGGCCCATCGCCACCCTGGAGGCGCTCCTGACCCTGCGCGCGTACGGGCGCCTGCCGGGCGGCGCGGCTACCAGCCCAGCGCCCGGACCCCCGCGGTGACCGCCACGGCCGCGGCGACCACGACGAGGAACGGCGCCCGCAGGACGAGGGCGAGGCCGGCGGCGGCGAGCCCCGCGGCGCGGGCGTCGAGGACGAGCTCCTGGCCGGTGCTGAAGGTCTGCTGGGCGGTGAGCGCCGCGAGCAGCGCGACGGGCAGGAGGGCGGACAGGCGGCTCACCAGCGGCCGCTCCAGGGCCCCGGCGGGGACGAGCAGTCCGGCGAGCTTGACGGCGTAGCAGCCGACGACGGTGAGGCCGATGGCGATCCAGACGTTCACGCGCGGCGTCCTTTCAGCCACAGCACGGCGGGAGCGGCCAGCGCCGCGATCAGCACGGGCACCCCGGCGGGCAGCACCGGCAGGAAGCCGAGCCCGAGGACGAGCGCGAGGGCGGCGACGGCCCGCTCGGTGGAGGTCTTCAGCATCGGTGCGAGCAGCGCGAGGAACACGGCGGGCCCGGCGGCGTCCAGGCCCCACGCCGCGGTGTCGCCGATGGCCTCGGCGCCCAGCGCGCCCAGCAGGGTGGTGAGGTTCCACAGCACGTAGAGGGTGAGCCCGGTGACGGTGAACCCGAGGCGGGCCGACTTCCGGCCGGGCTGGGCCAGTGCCACGGCGGTGGTCTCGTCGATCACCCAGTGCGCGGCGAAGGGCCGCGCCGCCCGGGGGAGGGCCAGCAACTGGGACAGCCGCAGCCCGTAGAAGGCGTTGCGGGTGCCGAGGAAGAAGGCACCGGCGGCCGCCGTGAAGGGGTTCCCGCCGGCGGCCAGCGCGCCCACGAGGGCGAACTGCGAGGCCCCGGTGAAGACGAGCAGGCTGAGCGCGCACGCCTGCAGCGTGCTGATCCCGGCTCCCGCCGCGGTCACCCCGAAGGCGAACCCGGACAGCCCGACGGCCACCCCGACCCCGAGCGCGTCCCGTACGACGGCGGCGCGCGGCCGCTCGTCGGCGACCCCGTCGGGGGCCTCTCGTATCACCATCTGATGTTCTCCCACGCCCCGACGGTACGCAGGGTGCGGCGGCCCGGTCTTGTACGTTCTTGCAGCCCGCGGGTCCGGACCCGACCGGTCCCCGGGCGCCCGCCCCTGCGGCCCGGGCCTAGCCGGCGGCCCGTTCCCTGCGGTACGCCCCGGGCGGGACCCCCACGATCCGGGTGAAGTGCCGGTTGAGGTGGGGCTGGTCGGTGAAGCCGACGGCGACGGCCGCCTCCGCGGGCGGGGTCCCGGCGTCCAGCAGCCGGCGCGCCCGCCGGACCCGGGCGTCGGTCAGCCAGGTGTGCGGCGGCATCCCGTACCGCTGCCCGAACGCCCGGAGCAGGGCGAACGGGCTCGTGCCCAGCCCCGCCGCGAGCTGCTCCAGCGACGGCGGGTCGGCCATCCGCTCCTCCAGCACGGCCCGGGCCGCGGCCGCGTGGGCGGCCCCCGCGCCGCGCGCCGTACGGGACGGCAGCGGGCCCGCGTGCCGGCCCAGCATCCGCGCCACCACGCCCCGCAGCAGGGTGTCGGCGGCCAGGGCGTTCCCGGCCTCGGCGGCCCGGTGCACGTCGGCGACGGCCCTCGCGCCGTCCGGGTCGGCGACCAGGTGGGGGGTGAACCCGGGGGTTCCGCGCAGGGTCCCGATCTCGGCGGCGACCTCGGTGATCAGGGCGCGGGAGGGGTAGAGGGTGGAGTACGTCCAGCCCTCGGGGACCCCGGCGCGGGCCGTGTGCGGGACCTCCGGATTGATCAGGACCACGCTGCCCGGCCCCGCCCGCACGGTGGTGCCGGGCAGGCCGACCTCCTCGATGCCGCCGGTGACGGCGGCGATGACGTACCCGTCGTGCGCGTGGCGCGGGAAGGTGTGGCGGACGTAGCGGGCGCGCAGCAGGTCGAGCCCCGGCAGTTGCGGGTACCGCCAGTGCCTGGCCCACTCCCGGCGGCCCTCGTCCATGCCCATCCCCCCATTCTGCGCCTCGCGGCGGACCGGTGTTTGCCCAGGTCCGAGCGGTTGTCAGTGCCGGGGTGCAGGATGGGGGCATGGTCGGCTCCGCGCTCGAATCGTTCTCCCCCGCGACCCGCTCCTGGTTCACGGGGGCCTTTCTCGCGCCCACCTCCGCCCAGGAGGGCGCGTGGCGGGCGATCGCCGAGGGGTCGGACGTGCTCGTCGTGGCGCCCACCGGCTCCGGCAAGACCCTGGCCGCCTTCCTCGCCGCCCTCGACCAGCTGGCCTCGGCCCCGACGCCGGCCGAGCCGAAGAAGCGCTGCCGGGTCCTGTACGTGTCGCCGTTGAAGGCGCTGGCGGTGGACGTGGAGCGCAATCTGCGCAGTCCGCTGACCGGCATCCGGCAGGAGTCGGTGCGCCTGGGCCGGCCCGAGCCCGACATCACGGTCGCGATCCGCTCGGGGGACACCCCGCCCGCCGAGCGGCGCGCGCTGGCCACCCGGCCGCCGGACATCCTGATCACCACCCCGGAATCGCTGTTCCTGATGCTGACCTCGGCGGCGCGCGACGCCCTGGCCGGGATCGAGACGGTGATCCTGGACGAGGTGCACGCCGTCGCCGGCACCAAGCGCGGCGCGCACCTCGCCCTGTCCCTGGAGCGGCTGGACGAGCTGCTGCCGCGGCCGGCGCGCCGGATCGGCTTGTCGGCGACGGTGCGGCCGGTGGACGAGGTGGCCCGGTACCTCGCACCGCGCGGCAGGGTGGAGATCGTCCAGCCGCCGTCGACGAAGGAGTTCGACCTGTCGGTGGTCGTCCCGGTGCAGGACATGGGGGAGCTGGGCGGCTCGCCCGCCACGGAAGGGCGCGAGGGCGGGGACCGCCCCTCGATCTGGCCCCATGTCGAGGAGCGGATCGCCGACCTCGTCCAGGCCCACCGCTCGACCATCGTGTTCGCCAACTCCCGCCGGCTCGCCGAGCGGCTCTGCAACCGGCTCAACGAGATCGCGTACGAGCGCGCCACGGGCGAGCAGCTGCCACAGGGGGCTCCCCCGGCCGAGGTCATGGCCCAGTCGGGCGCGGCGCACGGCGCCCCGCCGCTGATGGCGCGGGCGCACCACGGCTCGGTGTCCAAGGAGCAGCGGGCCCTGGTCGAGGAGGACCTGAAGGCGGGCCGGCTGCCCGCCGTCGTCGCCACCTCCAGCCTGGAGCTGGGCATCGACATGGGCGCCGTGGACCTGGTGGTGCAGGTGGAGTCCCCGCCCTCGGTGGCCTCCGGCCTCCAGCGCGTGGGCCGCGCCGGCCACCAGGTCGGCGCGGTCTCCACCGGGGTGGTCTTCCCGAAGTACCGGGGCGACCTGGTGCAGGCCGCCGTGGTCACCGAGCGGATGCGCACCGGTGCGATCGAGTCCCTGCGCGTTCCCTCCAACCCGCTGGACGTCCTCGCGCAGCAGCTCGTCGCGATGACCGCGATGGACACCTGGCAGGTGGACGACCTCATCGCGCTGGTCCGGCGGGCGGCGCCGTTCGCGGCGCTGCCCGAGTCGGCGTTCACGGCCGTGCTGGACATGCTGGCGGGCCGCTACCCCTCGGACGCCTTCGCCGAACTGCGGCCGCGCGTGGTCTGGGACCGGGTCGCGGGGACGGTCACCGGGCGGCCGGGGGCGCAGCGCCTCGCGGTCACCTCGGGCGGCACGATCCCCGACCGCGGGCTCTTCGGCGTCTTCCTGGCCGGCTCGGACCCCAAGAAGGGCGGAGGCCGGGTCGGCGAGCTGGACGAGGAGATGGTCTACGAGTCCCGCGTGGGCGACGTGTTCACCCTGGGCACCACCTCCTGGCGAATCGAGGACATCACGCGCGACCGGGTGCTGGTCACACCCGCCCCGGGGGTGCCGGGCCGGCTGCCGTTCTGGAAGGGCGACCAGCTGGGCCGTCCACTCGAACTGGGCCGCGCCGTCGGGGCGTTCCTGCGCGAGCTGGGCGCCCTCACCGACGAGGAGGCCCGGCTGCGGCTGCGGGCGGCCGGCCTCGACGCCTGGGCCGCGCAGAACGTCCAGGCGTACCTCGCCGAGCAGCGCGAGGCCTGCGGCCACGTCCCGGACGACCGGACCATCGTCGTGGAGCGCTTCCGCGACGAGCTGGGCGACTGGCGGGTGGTCGTCCACTCCCCTTTCGGTGCGCAGGTGCACGCCCCCTGGGCACTGGCGCTCGGGGCCCGCCTCGCGGAGAAGTACGGCATGGACGCGCAGGTCATGCATGCCGATGACGGGATCGTGCTCCGGCTCCCGGACGCCGACCTGCTGTCCATGGACCTCCTCGACCACGACCCGGCGGCGCCGCCCGCCTTCGGGTTCGACGACGCACAGGCCCCGCTGGGCGCGGCCGACGTCGCCTTCGAGCGCGGCGAGGTCAACCAGATCGTCACCGACCAGGTCGGCGGCTCGGCCCTGTTCGCCTCCCGCTTCCGCGAGTGCGCCGCGCGCGCCCTGCTGCTGCCGCGGCGCAGTCCCGGCAAGCGCACCCCCCTGTGGCAGCAGCGCCAGCGCGCCTCCCAACTGCTCCAGGTGGCCTCCGAGTTCGGCTCGTTCCCGATCGTGCTGGAAGCCGTACGCGAGTGCCTCCAGGACGTCTTCGACGTGCCCGGCCTGACCGAGCTGATGGGCGACATCGAGGCGCGCCGGGTCCGCCTCGTCGAGGTCACCACCCCGGAGCCGTCGCCCTTCGCCCGCTCCCTCCTCTTCGGCTACGTCGCCCAGTTCCTCTACGAGGGGGACTCGCCGCTCGCCGAGCGCAGGGCGGCCGCGCTGTCGCTGGACTCGCGGCTGCTGGCCGAGCTGCTGGGCCAGGCCGAGCTGCGCGAGCTGCTCGACGCGCAGGTGCTGGAGGAGCTGGAGCGGGAGCTCCAGTGGCTCACCGAGGACCGCCGGGCGAAGGACGCCGAGTCGGTGGCCGACCTGCTGCGCCTGCTGGGGCCGCTGACGGACGCGGAGCTGGCCGAGCGCGGCGCGGACGCGGCCTGGGCGGGTGAGCTGGGCTCGGCCCGCCGCGCCATCCGGGTCCGGATCGGCGGTGCGGAGCACTGGGCGGCCGTCGAGGACGCCGGCCGGCTGCGGGACGCCCTGGGCACGGCCCTGCCGGTCGGTGTCCCGGAGGCGTTCACCGAGCCGGTCAAGGATCCGCTGGGCGATCTCCTGGCCCGGTACGCCCGGACCCACGGCCCGTTCACCACGGCCGCGGTCGCCGCCCGCTTCGGTCTGGGCACCGCGGTCACCGAGGGCGCCCTGCACCGGCTCGCGGCGGCCGGCCGCGCCGTCCAGGGCGAGTTCCACCCGGCGGGCATCGGCCAGGAGTGGTGCGACGCGGCGGTGCTGCGAAGGCTCCGGCGCCGCTCGCTGGCCGCGCTGCGCCAGGAGCTGGAGCCGGTCCCGCCGACCGCGCTCGCCACCTTCCTCCCCCAGTGGCAGCACCTGGGCGGCGCCCTGCGCGGCCTCGACGGGCTGGCCCGGGCGGTGGAGCAGCTCCAGGGCGCCCCCGTGCCGGCCTCCGCGCTGGAGCGCCTGATCCTGCCCTCCCGGGTCGGGGGCTACTCCCCCGCCCTCCTGGACGAGCTGACCACCACCGGGGAGATCGTCTGGGCCGGCGCAGGCGCCCTCCCCGGCAAGGACGGATGGGTCTCGCTGTACCTGGCGGACACGGCCCCGCTGCTCCTGCCCCCGCCGCACCCCCTGGAGACCGGCCCGCTCCACCAGGCGGTCCTGGACTCCCTCGCCGGGGGGTACGGCCTGTTCTTCCGCCAGATCACGGACTCCGTCCGCGCCACCCACCCCGAGGCGTCGGACCTCGCCCTGTCCGAGGCGCTGTGGGACCTGGCCTGGTCGGGCCGGCTCACCAACGACACCCTGGCCCCGCTGCGGTCGCTGCTCGGTTCGGGCCGCACCGCGGGTGCGACGGCCCACCGGGCCCGCCGTACCGTCCCCCGCGGACGGTACGGCACCCTGAGCGCGACCGTGTCCCGTACCGGGCCGCCGACCGCTTCGGGCCGCTGGTCCCTGCTGCCGGCCCCGGCGGCGGATCCGACCCACCGCGCGCACGCCCTGGCCCGGACCCTGCTGGACCGGCACGGCGTGGTGACCCGGGGCGCGGTGGCCGCCGAGGGCGTGCAGGGCGGCTTCAGCGCGGTCTACCGGGTCCTGTCGGCCTTCGAGGACAGCGGCCAGGCCCGCCGGGGGTACGTGGTCGAGGGGCTGGGAGCCGCCCAGTTCGCGATGGACGGCGCGGTGGACCGGCTGCGGGCCGCGGAGCGGACGCCGCCCCCGCTGGCGGCGGTGGTCCTGGCGGCGGCCGACCCGGCGAACGCGTACGGCGCGGCCCTGCCCTGGCCGGAGCCCCCGTCCGGGGCCACCCACAAGCCCGGCCGCAAGGCCGGCTCGCTGGTTGTCCTGGTGGACGGCGAGCTGACCCTCTACCTGGAGCGCGGCGGCAAGACGCTCCTCGTCTGGCCCTCGCCGGAGGACCCCCGGCTGTCCGCCGCCGTCGAGGCCCTCGTGAGCGCCTCCCGCGCGGGCACCGTTCCGGCCCTCACGGTGGAGCGCGTCAACGCCGCCGCGTCCCTGACCTCCCCGTACGGCGCGGCCCTGGAGTCCTCCGGCTTCCACGCCACGCCGCGGGGCCTGCGCCTGCGCAACTGAAGGCGGCGGGAGTCGCCACCCGGGCCCCCGCGCCGCGAAGCCCCCGGCCGGAAGCGGGAGCCCCCGGAGCCCGCTTCCGGGGGGGGCCGAGGCCCACCCCCCGAACCGCTCGGCCCCCGCGCAGGGCCCCCGCCGCCCCGACCCCGCCCGGCCGCAGGCCCTCAGCGGGTCCGCCTCCCCACCGGCCGACCCGGACGGGCGGTGGGCAGCCCGGTGCCGGCGGGCCATCGCGCGGGGCCCGCGGCTGCCGCCCGGGTCACCCCGCCGGATTCCGCGCGCGTCCGGGAGACAATCGGGGCATGCCCGAAGGAGACAGCGTCCACCGCGCGGCCGCCCGCCTGCACGCGGCCCTCGCGGGCCGGCCCCTGACCCGCAGCGACCTGCGCGTCCCCCGCTTCGCCACCGCCGACCTCACCGGCCGCACCACGCTCGACGTCACCCCCCGCGGCAAGCACCTCCTCGCCCGGTTCGAAGGCGGCCTCACCCTTCACAGCCACCTCCGCATGGACGGGGCCTGGCACGTCTTCCCCGCAGGGGCCCGCTGGCGCGGCGGCCCGGACTACGAGGTCCGCGCCGTCCTCGGCACCGCGGAGCACACCGCGGTCGGCTACCGCCTCCCCGTCCTGGAACTGATCCGGACCGCCGACGAGGACCAGGCCGTGGGCCACCTCGGCCCCGACCTCCTCGGTCCGGACTGGGACCCCGACCGCGCGGCGGCGAACCTCCTCGCGGCCCCCGACCGGCCCCTGGGCGAGGCCCTGCTCGACCAGCGCAACCTCGCGGGGATCGGCAACATCTACAAGTCCGAGCTCTGCTTCCTGGCCCAGGCGTCCCCCTGGACCCCGGTCGGCTCCCTCCCCGACCCGCTGGTGACCGTGCCCCGCCTCGCCTCCGCCGCCCAGCGCCTCCTGGCCGCCAACATCGGCGAGCGGGGCGTGCGCCGCAACACCACCGGCATCCGCCGCCCCGGGCCCGACCTCTTCGTGTACGGGCGCGCCCGCCGCCCCTGCCTGCGCTGCGGCACCCCGGTCCGCGAGGCCCGCCAGGACGACCGGCCCACCTACTGGTGCCCGCACTGCCAGCCGGGCCCGACCCCCTGACGGCATTGACGGTCCGTCAGACAGGGTCGTACGGTCCCGGCATGCCCACATCCACCCCCGCACCGCCGCCACCCCCTGCCCCGCCCCCCTCCCCCTACGACCTGACCGGCCGCACCGCCCTGATCACCGGCGCCGCCAGCGGCATCGGCCGCGCCACCGCCGTCGTCCTCGCCGGGGCCGGGGCGCGCGTGCACTGCGCCGACCGCGACGCGCAGGGCCTCGCGGAGACGGCCGCCCTCGTCGCCAGAGCCGGCGGCGACGCGAGCGTCCACCTGCTCGACGTCACGGACCGGGCGGCGATCCGGGCCGCCGTGACCGCCGCCGGGCCCCTGGACATCACCGCCGCCATAGCCGGGGTCATGCACACCAGCAGCGTCCTGGAGACCTCGGACGGAGACCTCGACCGAATCCTGGACATCAACTTCAAAGGGGTGTGGCGCACCTGCCAGGAGGCCGCCCGCTCCATGATCACCGCGGGGCGCCCCGGGTCGATCGTGACGATGGCCTCGGGCGCGGTGGACGCCGCCCAGCCCGGCCTGCTCTGCTACAGCGCCGCCAAGGCCGCCGTCGTCCAGCTCACCAAGACCCTGGCCACCGAGGCGGGCCCGCACGGCATCCGGGTCAACGCCGTCGCACCGGGCTGGATCCGCACCCCCATGACCGGCCGCCACGGCGCCGAGGTCCAGGAGCGCACCGAGGCGGCGATGGTCCGGATGTCGCCCCTGCGCCGGGTCGGCGAGCCCGAGGACATCGCCCAGGCCGTGCTCTACCTCGCCTCGGACGCCTCGTCCTTCATGACGGGCCAGATCATTCGCCCGAACGGAGGAGTGGCGATGCCGTGGTAGCCCCGCCCTCGCCCTCACGGACCCCGCCCCCGTGCCCACGGACCCCACCCGGGTCCCCACCGGCCCCGCCGACGCCCCCGGCGCCTCCGCTGCCGGCCGCGCCCTTCCGCGCCCGCCGCGCAGGGGCCCGCACGCAGTGCACCGGCAGCAGCCCGAGACTCCAGCCGCTCACGGCCACCGCGCCCTCCACCGGCCCGGCCTCGGCGGGAGCGAGGGCCAGCCGCAGTACGGCCCACCACCACAGCGCCCCCACCGCGAGGGCGAGGGCCGAAGCCACGGGTATGCGCCGCATCCGCCGCACGCCTACCTCCCAGGGGCCGGAACCCGGACGGCCCCCATCCTCCCGCACCCCCCTCGGCGCCGCACCCAGAACGGCACGGAGCCCCGGCCGGTGCGTCACGCACCGGCCGGGGCTCCGGCCACACTCACACGCTCACGTGCTCGCTCACGCGGCTACGACATTCACCGCTTCCGCAGGCGCCTTGATGGTCACCCGCTCCGGTCCACCCGTGACCGAGGCCATGGAGACCGAATTGAGCATCGGGCGGACCGGCACACTCACCGGTTCGCTTGCCGCGGCCGACTGTGCCAGCTCGGCCAGCGACAGCTCGTCGCTGACTTCGCGCATCAGCTCGGACATCCGTACGTCCAACGCGTCGCAGATCGCGGAGAGCAGTTCGGAGGATGCCTCCTTCTGCCCCCGCTCAACCTCGGAGAGATAGCCGAGCGAAACTCGGGCCGACGAGGAGACTTCGCGCAGAGTACGGCCCTGGCGCTGGCGCTGCCGACGCAGCACGTCACCCAGCAGGCGACGGAGCAGAATCATCGGTGGCTCCCTCCTCTGACCGTGTAGCCGCATCCTTCACGCCCCACCGTACCGCCTCGCGCCGCGGCCGTGCGGGGAGCGATGTCGTGTTCACTCAGGGCTGCAAACATCAAATCCCCCCGTTCTGTTCCGTATCCTGCCCCCGCGCATTCTCGCGGAGTTGGCTCCGGAGAAGCTCCAGCACTGTCCGTGCACTCTCCCTACGAATTTCCGTACGGGAGCCGTTCAACCTCAGCCGGGCCGTTTTCCCGCCCGCCGGACCCTCCACGGCGATGAAGACCGTGCCCACCGGCTGCCCGTCCTGGGGGTCCGGACCGGCCACCCCGGTGGTCGCCAACCCCCACGAAGCGCCCATCACCCCGCGCACGCCCGCCGCCATCTCGGCGGCGACCTGGCCGTTCACCGCACCTTCGGCCGCCAGCAGCCCGGCGTCCACGCCCAGGACCCGGTGCTTGAGCTCCGTCGCGTACGCCGTCACCGATCCGCGGAAGGACCGGGAGGCCCCGGGGACCGCCGTCAGCTCGGCGGCCACCATCCCGCCGGTCAGGGACTCGGCCACGGCAAGGGTCTGGTCACGCTCCGCGAGCAGGCGGAGCACTTCCGCGGCCACCGCCTCCACCGGCACTCCTCCCGCCGCGCTGCCGGGCGCCACCGGAGGGTCTCCCATCGGGCGGGTCACCGCGCGGCCCGCTCCGCCGCCCGCTCCGCCGCGATGCCCTCGCGGCGCAGGAGCACCGCCTGGCGGATGTAGTCCAGACCCGTGACGACGGTCAGCACGACCGCTAGCGCCATCACCCAGAAGCGCAGCGTCGCCAGCGCTCCCGTCAGGGCGAGCACGTACATGCCGACCGCGGTGCCCTGGGCCAGGGTCTTCAGCTTGCCGCCTCGGCTGGCCGGAATCACTCCGTAGCGGATCACCCAGAAGCGGAGCAGCGTGATGCCCAGCTCGCGTCCGAGGATCACGCCGGTGACCCACCAGGGCAGGTCGCCGAGCCAGGAGAGGCAGATCAGCGCCGACCCCATGATCGCCTTGTCGGCGATCGGGTCGGCGATCTTGCCGAAGTCCGTGACCAGGTTGTACGTACGGGCCAGGTGCCCGTCGAAGATGTCCGTGATCATGGCGACGGCGAAGGCGCCCCACGCCAGCGCCCGCCAGGCGGGGTCGTAGCCGCCCTCGGCGAGCAGCAGCAGGACGAATCCCGGCACGAGCGCGAGTCGGATCATCGTCAGGATGTTGGCGATGTTCCACAGACTGGCCTGATCGACGGCCGGAGCCCCGAGCGTTGCGCCGGGCACCGGCCGGCGGCCGGTCCCGCCCGCCGCAGATGCCGGGACTCCGGTCATCCGGCCGCCTCCTCGAACTCCAGGCCCAGGGGCTCGGCCACCAGGTCCACGCCCAGGGTGCCGACCACCTTCGCCGTGACGATGCGCCCCGGGACGAGGCCGGCGCCGTCCGTGAAGACGACCTGCCCGTCGGTCTCGGGAGCCTGGTGGGCGGCGCGCCCGTAGGCGCCCTCGCCCTCCTCCGCCTCGTCGAGCGGCACGACCGTCTCGACGAGTACCTCCAGGGTCTCCCCGATCCGCTCCTCCGCGCGCTGCGAGGTGAGCTCCTCGGCGAGCCGCTGCATGTGGGCGAGGCGCTCGTCGATGGTCTCCTGGTCGAGCTTGCCCTCGTAGGTGACGGCTTCGGTGCCGTCCTCGTCGGAGTAGCCGAAGACGCCGATGGCGTCGAGCCGCGCGTGCGTGAGGAAACGCTCCAGCTCCGCGAAGTCCGACTGCTTCTCGCCGGGGAAGCCGACGATGAAGTTGGACCGGACGCCGGCCTGCGGCGCCTTGGTGCGGATGGTGTCCAGCAGCTCCAGGAAGCGGTCGGTGTCACCGAAGCGGCGCATGGCGCGCAGCACGTCGGGGGCCGAGTGCTGGAAGGACAGGTCGAAGTACGGGACGACCTTGGGGGTCGAGGTGAGTACGTCGATCAGGCCGGGCCGCATCTCGGCGGGCTGGAGGTAGCTGACGCGGACGCGCTCGATGCCGTCCACCCCGGCCAGCTCCGGCAGCAGGGTCTCCAGCAGCCGGATGTCGCCGAGGTCCTTGCCGTACGAGGTGTTGTTCTCGGAGACCAGCATGATCTCCTTGACGCCCTGCTCGGCGAGCCAGCGGGTCTCGCCCAGCACGTCGGCGGGGCGGCGGGAGATGAAGGAGCCGCGGAAGGACGGGATCGCGCAGAAGGAGCAGCGCCGGTCGCAACCGGAGGCCAGCTTGACCGAGGCGACGGGGCTCTTGTCCAGGCGGCGGCGCAGCGGCGCACGGGGCCCGGAGGCGGGCGCGAGGCCGTCGGGGAGGTCGGCCGGGGCCGGAGCGGGCTCCTGGGCGTGCCCGGGGAGGGCGACCTCCGCCTCCTGGCGCTGCGCGGGGCTGATCGGCAGCAGCTTGCGCCGGTCGCGAGGGGTGTGGGAGGCGTGGATGCCGCCGTTGAGGATGGTCTGGAGGCGGTCGGAGATGTCGGCGTAGTCGTCGAAGCCGAGGACTCCGTCCGCCTCGGGGAGCGCTTCGGCGAGTTCCTTGCCGTAGCGCTCGGCCATACAGCCGACGGCGACGACGGCCTGGGTCTTGCCGTGATCCTTGAGATCGTTGGCTTCCAGCAGGGCGTCTACGGAGTCCTTCTTGGCGGCTTCGACGAAGCCGCAGGTGTTGACGACGGCCACGTCCGCATCGGCGGCGTCCTCGACGAGCTCCCAGCCATCCGCCGCCAGGCGGCCTGCGAGCTCCTCCGAGTCCACCTCGTTACGGGCGCAGCCAAGAGTGACAAGGGCGACGGTACGGCGTTCGGGCATGGACTCAAGACTACTTCGTCCGGGCGGCGGCCCCCGCCCAAGCCCCCCACGGCCGGATCCCCGGGGTGCGGCACGGCACCCCGGGGATCCCGGATCGAGCGTTCCGCCGTGGGGCGGCCCCTGGTCAGCCCGCCTGCGGCTGGTCCTGGAGGGGGTCTTCCTTGGTGTACGTGAGACGTTCCACCTGGCCGGGCCGGAAGTCGTCCTTGATCTCCTTGCCGTTCACGAACAGCTTCACGGCCCCGGCGTCGCCGAGCACGAGGTCGACGGACTCCTTGTCCGTGAAGGTCTTGGACTCACCGCGGGCGAGCGTGCCGTCGAAGAGCAGGCGGCCGCTGTGGTCCTTCGCCGAGATCCAGCTCTCACCGGTGTCCGCCGTGAGGACCACCGTGACGAGGTCCTTGGGCGCGGCGGCGATGGCGCTGTCCGACGGCTCCGGCTTGGGCGCCTGCGGTGTCTTGGAGGGGGCGGCGAGCTGCTTCCCGCCGCTCTGCTTGGGTGCGGGCTGCGGGGAGGCGGAACCTTCCGCCACCGGCGTCCGGGACGCCTTGTCGTCGCCGCCGCCGAAGGCGGTGAAGCCCACGAAGCCGATGACGGCGACGATGGCGGCGACCATGGCGGCGGTCCAGTTGGGCCGCTGCCGCTCGGGGCGGATGCGCTCGGCTTCGAACATCGGCGCGGCGGGGGTGGGTGCCGGCCGACCGCCGCGGGCCGCGTCGTAGCTCTGGATCAGGGGTTCCGGATCGAGGAAGACGGCGCGGGCGAGGGTACGGATGTGACCGCGGGCGTAGACGTCGCCGCCGCAGCGCGTGAAGTCGTCCTCTTCGATCGCGTGCACGATCGGGATGCGCACGCGGGTGGTGGAACTGACCTCGTCGACGGTGAGCCCGGCGGCGATCCGGGCCTTCTTGAGGGCCGTCCCGATGGACGGTCCTTCGACGGAAGGTTCGACGACGCGGTCCTCGGACCGGTCGTCGGTCGAAGGACGCTCTTCTTCGGGGGAGTTGGAGTTGCCGATGGACACGAGGGCGCCTTTCGAGCGTGTAGCCACCTGCTGGAGGTCCAGTCTAGGGGGGTGACGAAAGGGTGGAGCAACCGGAGGGTGCACTTCCTACGCCATCCGAATGGCGCGGGGAGAACCGGATCCGGCGCGGCGGTCCTACGCCGTACGGGTTGCCGTGCGCGGACTGCCGCCGTCTCTCGTTCAACTTGACGCGCGGCCGGGGGAAACGGTTGCCCGCCGATCCCTTACGGGTGAGCCTCCCCGCGGATGACGGCGAGCACTCCGTCCAGCTCATCGGCCTTGAGCAGGACGTCGCGGGCCTTCGAGCCCTCGCTGGGGCCGACGATCCCGCGCGACTCCATCAGGTCCATGAGCCTGCCGGCCTTGGCGAAGCCCACCCGGAGCTTGCGCTGGAGCATGGAGGTGGAGCCGAACTGCGTGGTCACCACGAGCTCCGCCGCCTGGCACAGCAGGTCCAGGTCGTCGCCGATGTCCTCGTCGATCTCCTTCTTCTGCTTCTGCCCGACGGTGACGTCGTCCCGGAAGACGGGCGCCATCTGGTCCTTGCAGTGCTGGACGATGCCGGCGATCTCGTCCTCGGTGACGAAGGCCCCCTGGAGCCGGACCGGCTTGTTCGCGCCCATGGGCAGGAACAGCCCGTCGCCCTTCCCGATCAGCTTCTCGGCGCCCGGCTGGTCGAGGATGACCCGGCTGTCGGCGAGCGAGGAGGTCGCGAAGGCCAGCCGCGAGGGCACGTTCGCCTTGATCAGGCCGGTGACCACGTCCACCGAGGGCCGCTGCGTGGCGAGCACCAGGTGGATGCCGGCCGCACGGGCCAGCTGGGTGATGCGGACGATGGAGTCCTCGACGTCGCGCGGGGCGACCATCATCAGGTCGGCGAGCTCGTCGACGATCACCAGCAGGTACGGGTACGGGCTCAGCTCCCGCTCGCTGCCCGGCGGCAGCTTGACCTTGCCGTCCCGGATGGCCTGGTTGAAGTCGTCGATGTGGCGGTAGCCGAAGGCGGCGAGGTCGTCGTAGCGCAGGTCCATCTCGCGCACCACCCACTGGAGCGCCTCGGCGGCCCGTTTCGGGTTGGTGATGATCGGCGTGATCAGGTGCGGGATGCCCTCGTAGGCGGTCAGCTCGACGCGCTTGGGGTCCACGAGGACCATGCGGACGTCCTCCGGGGTGGCCCGGACCATGACCGAGGTGATCAGGCAGTTGATGCAGGAGGACTTGCCGGAGCCGGTCGCGCCGGCCACCAGCACGTGCGGCATCTTGGCGAGGTTGGCCATGACGTATCCGCCCTCGACGTCCTTGCCCAGCGCGACCAGCATCGGGTGGTCGTCCTCGGCGGCGTCCGCGAGGCGCAGCACGTCGCCCAGGTTGACCATCTCGCGGTCGGTGTTCGGGATCTCGATGCCGACCGCGGACTTGCCCGGGATGGGGCTGATGATGCGGACGTCCGGGGAGGCCACGGCGTAGGCGATGTTCTTCGCCAGCGCCGTGATCCGCTCGACCTTCACGGCCGCGCCGAGCGTCACCTCGTAGCGGGTGACCGTCGGCCCCCGGGTGAAGCCGGTGACCTTCGCGTCGACCTTGAACTCGGTGAAGACGTTCGTGAGCGAGCCCACCACGGCGTCGTTGGCGGCGCTGCGCGTCTTGCCGGGCCCGCCGCGCTCCAGCAGGTCGAGGGAGGGCAGGGAGTAGGTGATGTCCCCGCGGAGCTGGAGCTGTTCGGCGCGCGACGGCAGCGGCTCCGGCTCCCGCGGGGCCTTGGTGAGATCGGGCACCGCCAGCGTTCCGGAGACCGCCGCGGTGGTGTCGTGCGGCTCCTGTGCCGGGCGCTCCGGTACGGCCGGGGGGGCGGCGGGGACCGCCGGGACGGGGCGCGCCTCGCGGGCGGGCGGCACCGGGGCGGGCGGCACCGGGGCGGTGGTCTCCACACCCTCCCCGGGGGCCTTGATGCCCTGCGTCAGGTCGGCGACCAGCGGCGACGGCGGCAGTCCGCCGTAGACCGCCCCGTCCAGCGCGGCGGCCGCCGCCGCGGCCACGTCGACGGCGTCCATCTCGCGGCCCATGGACGGCCGGGCCGCGCTCCGCCGGGGCCGCCGCCGCCGGGCGAGCGCCTCCTCCTCGGCGGTGGCGGCGGGACCGCCGGAGGCCGGGACGGCGCCGGTACGGGCCCGCCACTGCTCGGGGTCGTGCCGGCCGGCGGCGTCCGCGCCGTCCGCGTACTCCCCGTAGCCCTCGTCGTACGCGTTCGGGGCGATGACCCCGAGCCGGATGCCGAGCCGCCGCAGCCGGTGCGGGATCGCGTTCACCGGGGTGGCGGTGACGACGAGCAGCCCGAAAACGGTGAGCAGCACGAGCATCGGCACGGCCAGCGGCGCACCCATGGTGAAGATCAGTGGTTTCGAGGCGCCCCAGCCGATGAGCCCGCCCGCGTCCTGCATCGCGGTGGTGCCCTCGTCGCGGCCGGGCGCCCCGCAGGCGATGTGGACCAGGCCCAGGACGCCGATGGCGAGGGCGGACAGCCCGATGCCGATCCGGCCGTTGGCGTCGGCCTGTTCCGGGTGGCGGATGAAGCGCACGGCCATGACCCCGAGGAGGACCGGCACGAGCAGGTCCAGTCGCCCGAAGGCACCCGTGATCAGCATCGTGACCAGGTCTCCGACCGGACCGTTCAGATTCGACCAGGTCCCGGCGGCGACGATCAGCGCGAGGGCGAGCAGCAGCAGCGCCACCCCGTCCTTGCGGTGGGCGGGGTCGAGGTTCCTCGCGCCCCGTCCGACCCCGCGGAAGACCGCGCCGACCGCGTGGGCGCAGCCGAGCCAGACGGCGCCCACCAGCCGCACCACGCCCCCGGTCGGGGAGGGTGCGGGCCTGGCCGCGGCCTTCTTGGCCGGCGCGCGCCGGGCGGACGCCGCCTTCTTCGCGGGGGGCTTGCGCGCGGGAGCCGCCTTCTTCGCCGGCGCCGCCGTCCGGCCGGAGCGGCCCTTCGCGGCGCCCGCCGTGCTCTGGGAACCCTTGCCGGACGTACGTGAGGCCATGGGGCCGAGGTTACCGGTGCGCACGCCGGTGGACACGCGTGCCCACCCCTTCACCCGTTCGTGTCGCCCGCCCTTCGGCACTTTGACGCACCACCAGAGCTGACGCCCGGCCAGGCAGCCCCGTGCACGGGCCCCTTCACCCGGCGGACGCACCCCCTCGCCCGGCGGAGGGGCACCCCGTCACCCGGCGGACCCCGCCCGGAGGCGGCGGCTCCGGCTCAGCCCTGAGCGGGCAGCACCGCTCCGCCGCCGGTCCCGGGCTCCAGCGCGTCGAGCGCCCGCCGCAGTCCGGTGAGTTTGCGCTCCAGGTGGGCCGCGGTCGCCACCACTGCCGCGTCGGCGGAGTCCTCACCGAGCTGCTTGGTCAGCGCCTCGGCCTGCTCCTCGACCGCGGCGAGCCGCGCGGAGAGCTCGGCCAGCAGTCCGGCCGTCTCCTTGCCCGCGTCCACGCCGTTCGAACCGGCACCCTCCAGCTGGAGCCGCAGCAGGGCCGCCTGCTCCCGGAGTTGGCAGTTCTTCGTGTACAGCTCGACGAAGACCGAGACCTTGGCCCGCAGCACCCACGGGTCGAAGGGCTTGGAGATGTAGTCCACCGCACCCGCCGCGTACCCGCGGAACGTGTGGTGCGGACCGTGGTTGATCGCGGTCAGGAAGATGATCGGGATGTCCCGGGTCCGCTCCCGCCGCTTGATGTGCGCGGCCGTCTCGAATCCGTCCATCCCCGGCATCTGCACATCCAGCAGGATGACCGCGAAATCGTCCGTCAGCAGCGCCTTGAGCGCTTCCTCCCCCGACGACGCCCGGACCAGTGTCTGATCGAGCGCGGAGAGGATGGCCTCCAGCGCCAGCAGATTCTCCGGCCGGTCGTCGACCAGGAGGATCTTGGCCTTCTGCACCATGCCCTGTCCTCCTCGCCCCGGCACGGGGCCGCCCCGGCTCCAGGCTCCAGCCCGTGCACCGCGCCCCGCCCCAGAGGACGACATCCTTGCGCCGTCCGTCCTTGTGCCGGTCATCGTAGCCCCAGTCCCGAGATCGCCACACCCTGTCACCACGATGTCACTGTGCACGAAGCAGAAACGCGGCGGGAGACCAGAAGGTTCCCGGTGTACCGCTCTCCCGCACCCGTCGGCCACAGTGCGTCAGCACGCGGTGTCCGTACGCACTCACGGCCTCACTTGCCCCGCATCCACTGCTCCATCACCGACAGCAGGTAGTCGGGGTCGACCGGCTTGGTGACGTAGTCCGAGGCACCGGAGTCGATCGCCTTCTCCCGGTCGCCCTTCATCGCCTTCGCCGTCAGCGCGATGATCGGCAGACCGGCGAACTGCGGCATCCGCCGGATCGCCGAAGTCGTCGCGTACCCGTCCATCTCGGGCATCATGATGTCCATCAGCACGACCGCCACGTCGTCGTGCTGCTCCAGCACCTCGATGCCCTCCCGCCCGTTCTCCGCGTACAGCACGGCCAGCCCGTGCTGCTCCAGCACGCTGGTGAGCGCGAAGACGTTGCGCACGTCGTCGTCCACGATGAGCACCCGCTCACCGCGGAAGTCGTACGTCCTGGGCACCACCGGAAGTTCCTCCTCCGCGCTGCCCCAACCGTCCTCGGGCCCCACCACGCCCGGCCGCCCCGGCGCCGCCGTACGCGGCTCCAGGTC
This sequence comes from Streptomyces sp. NPDC058674, assembly GCF_042716505.1. Lineage (NCBI taxonomy): Bacteria > Bacillati > Actinomycetota > Actinomycetes > Kitasatosporales > Streptomycetaceae > Streptomyces > Streptomyces sp. NPDC058674. Next base: position 8,068 of record NZ_JBHXSC010000077.1, on the reverse strand, counting down.
GCTCAGAGGCTTGCGCCGGCGCCGGAACAGCCCGGCCGAACCGCCGCCCTGCTCCCCCTGCTCGCCGCCGTGCAGGGCGGTCCGCGCGGCCCGGCCCGTCACCGGCGACTGCGGCGCGGGCGCCGCCGGACCCGCCGGCAGTGCGGGCTGCGCCTCCTCGGCCGGCCTGCGGTACAACTCGCCGCGCGCGCCGCCCGGCGCGGGCGGCGCGTACCCCTGCGGGGGAAGCTCGCTGGGGTGCAGCGGCAGGTACAGCGTGAAGGTGGACCCGCGGCCCGGCTCGCTGGCCGCGTGGATCTCACCGCCCAGCAGCCGGGCGATCTCCCGGCTGATGGACAGGCCCAGGCCCGTACCGCCGTACTTGCGGCTCGTCGTCCCGTCGGCCTGCTTGAACGCCTCGAAGATCACCAGCATCTTGCTCGCCGCGATCCCGATCCCGGTGTCGGTCACCGAGAAGGCGATCAGGTCCCCGTCCGCCTCCCGGAGCGAACCGGCCTCCAGCAGCTGTTCCCGGATCGCCGTCGGGACATCGACCCCGGCCGGCCGGATCACCAGCTCCACCGCGCCGGTGTCGGTGAACTTCACCGCGTTCGACAGCAGGTTGCGCAGCACCTGGAGCAGCCGCTGCTCGTCGGTGTGCAGGGTGGCGGGCAGCTCCGGGGAGACCCGTACCGAGAAGTCGAGCCCCTTCTCCGCGGTCAGCGGCCGGAAGGTCGCCTCCACGTAGTCCACCAGCTGGACCAGCGCGATCCGCGTCGGCGAGACGTCCATCTTGCCCGCCTCGACCTTCGACAGGTCGAGGATGTCGTTGATCAGCTGGAGCAGGTCCGAGCCCGCCCCGTGGATGGTCTCGGCGAACTCCACCTGCTTCGGCGAGAGGTTCTCGTCCGCGTTGTCCGCGAGCAGCTTCGCCAGGATCAGCAGCGAGTTGAGCGGGGTCCGCAGCTCGTGCGACATGTTCGCCAGGAACTCGCTCTTGTAGCGCATCGAGACCGCGAGCTGCTCCGCCCGCTCCTCCAGGACCTGCCGGGCCTCCTCGATCTCGGTGTTCTTCACCTCGATGTCGCGGTTCTGCCGGGCCAGCAGCTCGGCCTTCTCCTCCAGTTCGGCGTTGGCGGCCTGCAGCGCCTTCTGCCGGTTCTCCAGTTCGTCGGAGCGCTCGCGCAGCTGCTCGGTCATCTCCTGCGACTGCTTGAGCAGCATCTCCGTCTTGGAGTTGACGGAGATGGTGTTGACGCTGGTGCCGATCATCTCGGCGATCTGGCTGAGGAAGTCCTTCTGGATCTGCGTGAACGGCGTGAAGGAGGCCAGCTCGATGACGCCGAGGACCTTCCCCTCGAAGAGCACCGGCAGCACGATCACGTGCGCGGGCGGAGCCTCGCCGAGCCCCGAGGAGATCTTCAGGTAGCCGGGCGGGGTGTTCTCGACGAGGATCGTCCGCTTCTCCTCGGCGACGGTCCCGATCAGCCCCTCCCCCGGCCGGAACGACGTGGGCACCAGACCTCCGGCGTACGCGTAACTCCCGCGCATCCGCAGCTCGTACGAACCGTCAGCGCCCCCCTCCGTCCCGATCTCGGTGGTACCGCCGGCCGGCAGCGCCAGGAAGAAGGCGCCGTGCTGCGCCGAGACCACGGGGGTGAGCTCGCTCATGATCAGCTTGGCGACGTCGTCCAGCTCCCGGCGGCCCTGCATCAGGGCCGAGATCCGGGCGAGGTTGCCCTTGAGCCAGTCCTGCTCCTTGTTGGCCAAGGTCGTGTCGCGCAGGTTGACGATCATCGTGTTGATGTTGTCCTGGAGGACCTGGATCTCGCCTGCCGCGTCCACGTCGACCTTCAGGCTCAGGTCGCCGCGGGTCACCGCGGTGGCCACAGCCGCGATCGCCCGCACCTGCCGGGTGAGGTTCCCGGCCATCTCGTTCACCGACTCGGTGAGGTCGCGCCAGGTGCCGTCCACGTCCCGGACCCGGGCCTGGCCGCCCAGGATGCCCTCCGTGCCCACCTCGCGCGCCACCCGGGTGACCTGGTCGGCGAAGGAGGACAGCTGGTCGACCATCGTGTTGATCGTGGTCTTGAGCTCCAGGATCTCGCCCCGGGCGTCGATGTCGATCTTCTTGGTCATGTCGCCCTTGGCGATGGCGGTCGTGACCATGGCGATCTGCCGTACCTGACCGGTGAGGTTGGAGGCCATGAAGTTCACCGAGTCGGTGAGGTCCTTCCACGTCCCCGAGACGCCCGGGACGTGCGCCTGGCCGCCCAGGCGGCCCTCCGTGCCCACCTCGCGGGCCACGCGCGTGACCTCGTCCGCGAAGGAGGACAGGGTCTTCACCATCGTGTTGACCGTGTCGGCGAGCTGCGCGACCTCGCCACGCGCCTCGACCGTGACCTTCTTCGTCAGGTCGCCGTTGGCGACCGCCGCCGAGACCTGCGCGATCCCGCGCACCTGGGCCGTCAGGTTGCCGGCCATGGTGTTGACGTTGTCGCTCAGGTCCTTCCAGATGCCGGTGACCCCGCGCACCCGGGCCTGGCCGCCGAGGATGCCCTCGGTGCCCACCTCCCGCGCCACCCGCGTCACCTGCTCCGCGAACGAGGACAGCTGGTCCACCATCGTGTTGACGGTGGTCACCAGCTCCAGGATCTCGCCCTTGGCGTCCACCGTGATCTTCTTGGAGAGGTCGCCCATGGCGACCGCCGTGGTCACCTCGGCGATGTTGCGCACCTGCGAGGTCAGGTTGTTGGCCATGAAGTTGACGGACTGGGTGAGGTCCTTCCAGGTGCCGGAGACGCCCTTGACCTCGGCCTGCCCGCCGAGGATGCCCTCGGTACCCACCTCCCGGGCCACCCGGGTCACCTGCTCCGCGAAGTTCGACAGCTGGTCGACCATCGTGTTCAGGGTGTTCTTCAGCTCCAGGATCTCGCCCCGGGCGTCCACGTCGATCTTCTGCGACAGGTCCCCGCGCGCCACGGCGGTCGCGACCTGCGCGATGTTGCGGACCTGCGAGGTCAGGTTCCCGGCCATGCCGTTCACCGAGTCCGTCAGATCCCGCCACACGCCGGCCACCCCGGGCACCTGTGCCTGGCCGCCGAGGCGGCCCTCCGTACCCACGTCCCGGGCCACCCGGGTCACCTGCTCGGCGAAGGCGGAGAGCTGGTCGACCATCGTGTTGATGGTGTTCTTCAGCTCCAGGATCTCGCCCCGGGCGTCCACGTCGATCTTCTGCGACAGGTCCCCGCGCGCCACCGCCGTGGTCACCTGCGCGATCTGGCGGACCTGCGAGGTCAGGTTCCCGGCCATGAAGTTGACCGAGTCGGTCAGCTCCTTCCAGGTGCCGGAGACCCCCTCCACCCGGGCCTGACCGCCGAGACGGCCCTCCGTACCCACGTCCCGGGCCATCCGCGTGACCTGGTCGGCGAAGGAGGACAGCTGGTCGACCATCGTGTTCACGGTGTTCTTCAACTGGAGCATCTCGCCGGAGACGTCCACCGTGACCTTCTGCGACAGGTCGCCGTTGGCGACCGCCGTCGTCACCTGGGCGATGTTGCGGACCTGGCCGGTCAGGTTGCGGAAGGCGGTGTTCACCGAGTCGGTGAGGTCCTTCCACGTCCCCGCGGCCCCCGGGACCTGCGCCTGTCCGCCCAGCTCGCCCTCCACACCGACCTCGCGGGCCACCCGCGTCACCTCGGCGCCGAAGGACTGGAGCTGGTCCACCATCGTGTTGACGGTGTTCTTCAGCTCCAGCATCTCGCCGGCCACGTCGACGGTGACCTTCTGCGACAGGTCGCCGTTGGCCACCGCGGTCGTGACCTGCGCGATGTCCCGCACCTGCGTGGTGAGGTTGCGGAAGACCGTGTTCACCGAGTCCGTGAGGTCCTTCCACGTCCCCGCGGCCCCCGGCACCTGCGCCTGCCCGCCGAGCAGGCCCTTGGCCCCGACCTCGCTCGCCACGCGGGTGACCTCGTCCGCGAAGGTCCGCAGGGTCTCGGTCATCTGGTTGATCGTTTCGGCCAGCTGCGCCACCTCGCCGCGCGCGCTCACCCGGACCTTCTGCGAGAGGTCGCCGTTGGCGACCGCCGTGGTCACCTGGGCGATCCCGCGCACCTGCGCCGTCAGGTTCCCGGCCATCGTGTTGACCGAGTCGGTGAGGTCCTTCCAGACGCCCGCGACCCCGGGCACCTTCGCCTGACCGCCCAGCTCGCCCTCCGTACCCACCTCGCGGGCGACCCGGGTCACCTCGGAGGAGAAGGAGGACAGCTGGTCCACCATCGTGTTCACGGTGTTCTTCAGCTGCAGCATCTCGCCGGCCACGTGCACCGTGACCTTGCGCGACAGGTCGCCCTTGGCGACGGCCGTGGTGACGAGGGCGATGTCACGCACCTGGGCGGTGAGCCGGTACGCCATCGTGTTGACGGAGTCGGTCAGGTCCTTCCAGGAACCGGACATCCCGCGGACCTGCGCCTGCCCGCCGAGCTTGCCCTCGGTGCCCACCTCCAGCGCCACGCGCGTCACCTCGTCGGTGAACGCGGACAGCTGGTCGACCAGGTTGTTGACCGTACGGCCGACCTTCAGGAACTCACCGCGCAGCGGGTGTCCCGCCCCCTCGGCGGCCTGCGTCCGCAGGTCCATCCGCTGGTCCAGGTCGCCCTCGGCCACCGCCGACAGCACCCGGCCCACCTCGGACACCGGCCGGGCCAGGTCGTCCACCAGCTGGTTCGAGGCGTCGATCGCCGCGGCCCAGGAGCCCTCGCAGGCGCCTGTTTCCAGCCGTTCGCTCAGCTTCCCCTCGCGCCCCACCATCCGCCGGACCCGGGACAGCTCGCCGGTCAGGTGCAGGTTGCGGTCGGCGACCTCGTTGTAGACGGCGGCGATCTCCGCCATCACACCGTCGCCGGACACCGTGAGCCGCTTGCGGAAGTTCCCGTCCCGCATCGACACCAGGGCCGTGAGCAGCCGGTTCAGGGCGGCGGTATCGACCTCCGTCGTGCCACTGCGCCGGGAACGGCCGCCCTTCGGCCGCGTTCCCGTACGCCGCACCGCTGCGCCAGACTCCACCGTGTCCCTCCCGAAAGGGTCGCCCACTGATCCACCGGACACCGGACTCCTCGCGAGCCGGTTCTCCAAGCCTGCCCAGTGTTTCACCCCGGCCGAACCCGGCCATAACACTTCGGCACCATCGCACACCCGCCGTACCCTGCGGGTGGATTCCCCGACGACGGACCATGCCGCCGGCGAAGGTAAGTACCCTGGCACCCGATGTCCAACCGCGTCGAAGGAGATTCGTGATCACGGCACGGGCGGCTGCCAGTTTCGATCCCCTCGGGCGTTCGGTAGCCGCCGCCCGCGCGTTCGTCCGCGACACCCTGCAGGGCTGGGGCTTCGCGGACATCGTCGACGACGCCGTGGTCCTCACCAGCGAGCTCGTCACCAACGCCGTGGTCCACGCCGGAACCAGGGCCGAAGTCCTGTGCCTGCGCGCCGAGGAGGGCGTGCGCGTCGAGGTGGCCGACCGCTACCCGGAGCGCGAGCTCCCGCTCCAGCACCCCGGCGAGCGTCCGTACGCGGACCCCGACCGCGAGAACGGCCGCGGGCTCATGCTCTGCGCCGCCCTCGCCACCCGCTGGGGCGTCGAGTACACCGCCACCCACAAGCACGTGTGGTTCCGCCTGGACCTCCCGGACCGGCCGGTCGGTACCCGCTCCGCGGGCCCCGTCATCCCCGACCAGCTGCTCCCCCTCGCCGACAGCCGGGTCCGCGTCGCCGTCCTCCAGATCGACGCCGACGACACCGTCTCCGCCTGGAACGAGGACGCCGAGCACATCTTCGGCCACCCCGCCGAGAAGGCGGTGGGCCGCCCGCTCGCCGAGCTCGCCGCCTGGCCGCAGACCCCCGGCACCGGGACCGGCATCGCCGAGGCCCTGCGCCTGTCCCGCTGGGAGGGCAGCTACGGCATCCGCGGCGCCGACGGCCGGGTCATCCCCGTCTACGCCTCCCACCTGCGCGTGCGCGACGCCCACGGCGAGCCGTCCATCGTCTGCCTCCTCGTCCACGACGACGAGCGCGCCCTGCTCCAGACGCCCGTGCGGACCCCGGGCTCGGACGGCCACCTCGGCGAGCCCCGCCCGGACCCCTTCGAGGTGTTCATCGGCTCGCCCGCCCCCGACGACCTCGACGGACTGCTCCAGCGCACCGTGGAGCGGGCCCGCGACCTCCTCGACGCCGACGCCGCCTTCCTGCTGCTGGCCACCGACGACGAGACCGAGCTGGAGGTCCGCGCGACCACCGGCCTGCCCTCCACCCGCCAGCGCTTCGCCCGCGTCCCCGTGGACACCGGCACCAACCGCTTCGGCTCCGCCCGGATGCCCGCCGTGCACGACGACCTCGCGGCCGTCCCCGGCGCCGTCCCGCTCCTGGAGTCCACCGGGATGCGCTCGGTGGTCACCGTCCCGCTCAAGGTGGAGGGCCGGCTGACCGGCTCCCTCGGCGTCGCCGCCGAGGTCCCGGGCCGCTACTCGAACGAGGAGGCCCTGCGCCTCCAGTTCGCCGCCGACCGCATCGCCCTCGCCGTGGAGTCCGCCCGCCTCGGCGAGCTGGAGCGCCTGCGCCGCGGCTCCCTCTCCTTCCTCGTCGAGGCCTCCGACCTGCTGGCGGGCACTCTCGACCGGGACCAGACCCTGGCCCTGATGGCCCAGATGACCGTCCCGACCCTCGCCACCTGGTGCGCCGTCTACACGATCGCCGACCAGTCCTCGGACCCGTACCTCTCGTACGTCCTGCACGAGGACGAGGACCGCATCGACGGCCTCAAGGAGCTGCTGTCCCGGGTCAGCCCGCCGGAATCGGTCCGCGAGGCCGGCGCGCGCCCCTGGCCCGAGACCTCCCTGGCGGTCGGCGGCGAGACGGTCGTCCTCCCCCTCCTGGCCCGCAACCGCGTGATCGGCCTGCTCACCCTGGGCAAGCCGAGGGAGGAGCACTTCCGCCAGGAGATCCTCGAACTCGCCGAGGACCTCTCCCGCCGGGCCGCCCTGGCCCTGGACAACGCGCGCCTGTACTCCGAGCGCACCGCGATCAGCCGGGCCCTCCAGCGCAGCCTGCTCCCGCCGGGCTCCCCGAGCGTCCCGGGCATGGAGGTGGAGGTCATCTACCGCGCGGCCGGCGAGGGCAACGAGGTGGGCGGAGACTTCTACGACGTCTTCCCGATCCGCGACGGAGCGTACGGCTTCGCCATCGGCGACGTGTGCGGTACGGGCCCGGAGGCCGCTGCCGTGACGGGCCTCGCCCGACACGCCCTGCGCCTCCTGGCCCGCGAGGGGCTCGGCGCCCCGGCCGTCCTGGAGCGCCTGAACGCGGCGATCCTCGACGAGGGCGCCCGCAGCCGCTTCCTCACCCTCCTGTACGGCGAGCTCCACCCCCAGCCCGACGGCGGCGCCCTGATGAAGGTCGTCTGCGCCGGCCATCCCCTCCCGCTGCGGCTCCGCCCGGACGGTCAGGTCATCCCGGCCGCGGAGCCCCAGCCGCTGCTGGGTGTGATCGAGGACCTGGAGCTCTACGAGCAGACCCTCACCCTCGATCCGGGCGACGTCCTGCTGTGCGTCACGGACGGGGTCACCGAGCGCCGTGAGGGGACCCGCATGCTGGGCGACGACGGGCTGGCGGACGTCCTGACCACCTGCACCGGCCTCACCGCGGGCGCGGTCGCCTCACGTGTCCTGCGCGCGGTGGAACGCTTCGCGGCCGAACCGGCCTCGGACGACATGGCCATCCTGGCCTTCCGTGTCCCCCAGCAGCGCGAAGGCGAGTGACGGCCGGCCCCTCGGAGATCCCCTCCGAGGGGCCGCTCAGCGGCACCGGGGTGCACGCCAACGCAAAAAGGCCCCCGCCTATTGGCGGGGGCCTTCTTTGTTGGAGCCCTTTAACGGAATCGAACCGTTGACCTTCTCCTTACCATGGAGACGCTCTACCGACTGAGCTAAAAGGGCGGGTTGTTCGGCGGCGTCCTACTCTCCCACAGGGTCCCCCCTGCAGTACCATCGGCGCTGAAAGGCTTAGCTTCCGGGTTCGGAATGTAACCGGGCGT
>NZ_JBHXSC010000076.1:0-29859 GCF_042716505.1 Streptomyces sp. NPDC058674 | reverse complement strand
GGTCACAGCACTAGCTCTCCAGGTACGCCTCGACCTCGGTGGCGAAGGCCACCGGGGTCTCGTGGGGCGGGTAGTGACCCGTGCCGGGCAGGGTCCGGATCAGGCAGTTCGGGTACCAGGCCTGCCAGGTGGCCCGCATGACCTCGGCGGTGAGCGCGAGGTCGTACTCCCCGACCAGGACCAGCACCGGCACGGTGTTGCCCTTCACGGCGGCGGACAGGTCCAGCGGCTGCCAGCTCGCGAGGTAGCCGGCGAAGGCCTCGGGGCGCGAGACGGCCAGAGAGTGGGCGACCATGCGCTCCAGCCAGTGCCGGCTCACGCGGTTGCCGGTGACCAGGTCGAGGATGGCGCGGCGCTTGCCGGGGTCGTCGGCGGCGCCGTGGAAGAGGGCGTGGGTCGCGTCGTCCATCGCGTACGGCGAGGCCGGGACGGGGGCGATCCCGACCAGCTTCTCGATGCGTTCCGGGGCGCGGACCAGTACCTGCTGGGCCGCCTTGGCCCCCATGGAGTGGCCGATGAGGGAGAAGGTGCCCCAGCCGAGCTGGTCGGCGAGTTCCAGGACGTCGTCGGCGATCTCGGGAAGGCTGTAGCGCCCGGCCACGTCGCGGCGGTCTCCGTAGCCGCGGTAGTCGAGGAAGGCGTACGAGAACCGGCCGGGGTCCAGGTGGTCGAGGACGGACCCCCAGTTGGCGCAGGTCCCGAACCAGTCGTGCAGCACGATGACGCGGACGGGCCCGGTGCCGATCCTGCGGTGGGCGACGGCCATGCGTTCTCCCTCGGTGGCGGGGATGGGGATTCCGACGCCGTACGTACTGCCCACCGGGGCTGCCCTCACACCGCGCGGCCCGCATCCCGGGCCGCAGGCCCGCCCCCGCGCCGCCCCCGCCGCCGCGGGTTGCGTGCTGCGGCCGACGGCCACCGCTCCGGCGGCCTCACCGTGCCGGAGCGGTGGCCGTCGCGGACGGCGCAGGACCGGGTCAGACGGTCTTGAGCGCCGGGTCGGAGATGCCCGGGGCGCCCGTTTCCACGTGGCCGGCGAAGCGGCGCAGGAAGGTGGCGTCGGCGGCGGAGACCACCTTGACGTCGTACCAGCGGCCGGTCGCGCGCAGGTCGACCGTGTGGGAGACGGTGGCGCCGGGACCGACCCGGAAGGTCTGGGCCGCGCCTCCGTAGGAGTTGGTCACCGTGAGGTCCACCGCGGCCGCGCCGGCGTTGGTCAGGGTGAGCGCCAGGTTTCCGGTGGCGTCCACGTGGCGGGCCGTCACCTCCGGGCCGGCCTTCTTGGCCGGGCCCTTCCAGGTGCGCAGGAAGCCGTTCGGCCCCCAGACGGTGAGGTCGATCCGGTTGCCGGTGGAGCTGCTGGTGCTCCAGGTGTCGGAGAGGGTCTTGCCGGCCTCGACCGTGTAGGGCCACGGGCCGTCCGTGCGGTTGCCCGAGGTGCTGTGGAAGTGGGCGCCGAGGGTGGGGCCGGAGGCGAAGGTCAGGGTGAACTTGCCGGTGGACACGGTGGCCCTGCCGTCCGCGTACGGGCTGTAGCCGAGGGCGCGGGTCGGCTTGGAGCCGGCCTCCTGCCCGGGCAGGGTGCCCGTCGCCGGCGGGACCGGGTGGTAGGACGGGTGGGTGTTGCGGTCGGGCGGAACGTATCCGGCCGTCGACGGGAGCGCGGCCGGGGAGGCGTCCGCCCGGGTGAAGTCGAAGGCAGAGGTGAGGTCGCCGCAGACCGCGCGCCGCCACGGGGAGATGTTGGGCTCGTGCACCCCGAAGCGCTTCTCCATGAAGCGGATCACCGAGGTGTGGTCGAAGGTCTCGGAGCAGACGTAGCCGCCCTTGCTCCACGGGGAGACGACGATCATCGGGACGCGCGGGCCGAGCCCGTAGGGGCCGGCCGCGTAACCGCCGCCGCCCGCGTACAGGTCGCGCGTCACGTCGGCCGTGGACAGGCCCCACGCGGAGGAGGCGGGCGGGTACGGCGGGACGACGTGGTCGAAGAAGCCGTCGTTCTCGTCGTAGGTGATGAAGAAGGCCGTCTTCGCCCACACGGCCGGGTTCGCGGTCAGTGCGTCGAGGACCTGCGAGATGTACCAGGCGCCGTAGTTGACGGGCCAGTCGGGGTGCTCGCTGAAGGCTTCGGGGGCCGCGATCCAGGAGACCTGGGGCAGGGTGCCGCGCAGCACGTCGGCGCGCAGCCGGTCGAAGTAGCCGTCGCCGGCCTTGGCGTCGGTGCCCGTACGGGCCTTCTCGTACAGGGCGCTGCCGGGCTGGGCGTTGCGGTAGGAGTTGAAGTAGAGCAGCGAGTTGTCGCCGTAGTTCCCGCGGAAGGCGTCGCTGATCCAGCCCCAGTGGCCGGCCGCGTTCAGGCCGTCGCCGACGTCCTGGTAGATCTTCCAGGAGACCCCGGCGGACTCCAGCCGCTCGGGGTAGGTCTTCCAGCCGTAGCCGGCCTCCTGGTTGCCGAGGACCGGGCCGCCGCCGGTGCCGTCGTTGCCCGTGTGGCCCGTCCACATGTAGTAGCGGTTGGGGTCGGTGGCCCCGATGAAGGAGCAGTGGTAGGCGTCGCAGACGGTGAAGGCGTCGGCGAGCGCGTAGTGGAACGGGATGTCGTTCCGGGTCATGTACGACATGGTGGTGGCGGTCTTCGCCGGGACCCACTTGTCGTACTTGCCGTTGTTGTAGGCCTGGTGGCCGCCGGCCCAGTCGTGGTTGAGCCCCTCGACGAACTGCATGCCCAGGTCGTCGACCTGCGGGTGGAAGGGGAGGATGTCCTTCGTCCCGTTGGACTGGTGGAAGACCGGCTTGCCGTTGTCCTGGAGGACCGGCCGCGGGTCCCCGAAGCCCCGTACGCCCTTCATCGACCCGAAGTACTGGTCGAAGGAACGGTTCTCCTGCATGAGCACGACGACGTGCTCGACGTCCCGGATGGTCCCGGTGCTGCCCTGCGCCGGAATGGCGGCGGCCCGCGCGATGCTCTCGCTCAGCATCGTCGCGGCGGCCGTGCCGCCGGCGATCTGCAGGAACCTGCGGCGGTTCAGTTCTGCCATGGTGTGACGACCTCTGGGGGTGAGGGGAGGGGAGTCGAGGGGCGCCCCAAGGACAGCGGCCCAGGGGTACCGGACGGCGATCCCTGTCCGACACGGGGGCGTACAGCGGGAGAACGAAAGGCCCTGCCCGCACCGGCCCCGCGCCCGGCCCCGCGCCCGGCCCCGCGCCCGGCCCCGCGCCCGGCCACGACGGTAGGCGGACCGCGCGCCGGACAACAGCCCCCGGGGACGGGCCACTTCGGACCGTCGGGCGGACCGGGCGTACTCATCCGGCCCGTGCGCGGATCTGAGTGCCCGTACTCAGGTCCGGGAGAGGGCGGCTTGTCATCGTGTGGACATGCCTTTCCAGCCATGTGACCCGCACCCGCGCGCAGGGATAACCGCCGTCGGCAGTCTGCTGCCCGAGGACGCCGTGTCCTCGGACGCCCTCCAGGCGGAGGTGGCGCGACGCAGCGGGCTCGCGCTGCCGCAGGGCCTGCTGCGACAGGCCACCGGGATCGTCTCGCGCCGGGTCGCGGGCGAGGGGGTGTACGCCTCCACGCTCGCCGTCGGCGCCGGGCGCCGGGCCCTGGACGCCGCCGGACTGGACCCGCTCGACGTCGACCTGCTCGTCTTCGCCTCCGCCTCCCGGGACCTGGTCGAACCGGCCACCGCCCACATCGTGCAGGCCGCACTCGGTTCGCGGGCCCACGCCGTGGACGTCACCAACGCCTGCAACAGCTTCGTCAACGGCATCGACCTGGCCCGGTCCGCGATCCTCGCCGGCCGGGCCCGGAGGGCGCTGGTGGTCACCGGGGAGACCCCGAGCCGGGCGGTGCGGACGGCGCCCGCCGACTTCGCGGAGTTCCGCTCGGGATTCGCCGGCTACACCTTCGGCGACGCGGGGGCGGCCGTGGTCGTGGAGGCCGTGGAGCGGGGAGGGATTCTCGACGTGGACACCGCGACCCACTCGGAGCACTGGGAGGTCGGCGGCATCCCGGGCGGCGGGTCGCGGCACCCGCGCGGGGACGCGTACACCTACTTCCAGGGCGACGGGCACGAGCTGCGGGGCGTCTTCGAGAAGGTGGGCACGGCGGTCATCGACCGGACCCTGCACCGCACGGGCATGGACTGGGACGGCTTCGCCAAGGTGCTGGTCCACCAGGTGACGGTGCCCTACCTGGAGCGGTTCGCGGAGCTGACGGGGGTGCCCGCCGGGAAGCTGGTGGTGACGGTGCCCGAGCTCGGGAACATCGCGAGCGCGAGCATCGGGGTCCAGCTGGACCGGGTCTTCGGGGAGCTGGCCCCCGGCGAGCGGGTGCTCTTCGTCGGCCTCGGCGGCGGCATCAGCATCATGACGATGGTCTGGGAGAAGTCGTGAGCGGGCCGCTGTGGGTGGTCGTGCCCGCGCACGAGGAGGAGGCGCGGCTCGCGCAGACCCTGGACGCGCTCGCCGCGCAGCACGACCGCGACTTCACCCTGCTGGTCGTGGACAACGCCTCGACCGACCGGACCGGCGCGGTCGCACGGGAGTTCGCTACGCGCGCGCCGTTCGCGGTGGAGGTGATCGAGGAGCCGGAGAAGGGGGTCGGCTCGGCCGTGGACACCGGCTTCCGGTACGCGATCGGCCGGGGCGCGGCCCTGCTCGCCCGCACCGACGCCGACTGCCTGCCGCGGCCCGGCTGGACCGGCGCCGCGCGGGCGGCGCTCACCGACCGCCCCGGGCTGGTCTGCGGGCGGATCACCGCCCGGCGCGACGAGCACGGCCCGCTCGGCCGGGCCGGTTTCGCCGCGCTGGTCCGGCTCGCGGCCCTGTTCGGGCGGCTGCGCCCGGAGCACGCCCGGCGCCGGGGCTACCGGGCCCCGTACCGCATGCACGCCGGGAACAACATGGCCGTCACCGCCGAGCTGTACCTGGCCGTCGGCGGCATGCCGCGGCGCCCGTCGCCCACCGACCGGCTCTTCCTCAACGCCGTACGCCGCCACACCGACCGCATCACGCACTGCCGGTCGATGGTCGTGGAGAACTCCACGCGGCGGCTGCGCGCCTACGGGATCACCGGCACCGCCCGCTGGTACCTCGACCAGGGCAGCGGCGCGCACGGAACGGACCCCCGCTGATGCTCGACCGACTCGACCACGCGCTGCGCGCCCGTCCCGGCCTGCCCGCCGTGCTCACAGCCACCCGGACCGGGGCGCCCCGGGTGCACACCACCCGCGGTGAACTCGCCGAGCTGTCCGACGCGTTCGCCGCCGCCCTGCACGCGCGCGGGCTGCGCGCCGGCGACACCGTGGGCGTCGCCGTACGGCCCGGCCCCCGGGCGCTGGCCGTCCTGCTCGCCCTGTGGCGGCTCGGACTGCGCGGGGCCGTGCTCGACCCGGGCACGGGGCCCGACGTGCTCCGCGCCCGGCTGGCGCTGGCCCGGCCCTCGCTGGTCCTCGCCGACGCGGCCGCCCAGGCGGTGGCGGGCTGGGCCCGGCCGCTGGCCCGCCGGGCGCGGCTCGCCCTGCCGGACCTCGCCGAGCTGGGGCCGGTGGCCACCGTGGGGCGTCGGCTGCCGGGCTGCGCGCCCGCGCTCGACCCGGCGGCGCCCCGGGCGGGCGTGCCGGTCCACGGGGACTGCGACGGCGACGCCGTGATCGTCTTCACCTCGGGGACCACTTCCCGGCCGCGCGCCGTGGTCCACACCCGCTCCGGCCTGGCCGCCGGGATGTCCGCGGTCGCCTCGCTCATCGACCCCGCCCCGGACCGGCCGGTGCTGGGCGGCACCTTCTTCGTCCTGGTCCCCGCCCTCACCGGCGGTGCGCCGGTGGCGCTGCCGGCCGGCCGCCCCCGGGTACTGGCCCGGCAACTGCACCGGCTCCGGCCCCAGGACACGTACCTGACCCCACCGCGGCTGCGGGACGCGCTGGACGCGGGCGCCCGCTTCCACGGCCGGGTGTGGACGGGCTCGGCGCCCGCCGGCGCCGGGCTGCTGGAGCGGGTCCGCGACGCCGGGGCCGCACAGGCGTGGGGGGTGTACGCGCTCACCGAGCTGTTCCCCGCCGCCGCGGTCGAGGCCCGCGAGAAGTCCGCCTTCGACGGCGCCGGCGACCTGGTCGGCGCCCCGCTGCCCGGTGTCCTCGCCGAACCGGACGCGGACGGCCAGCTGCTCCTGTCCGGCCCCGCCGCCCGCGACCGCTACCTCGGCGAGGAGCCCGACCCGTGGATCCGTACGGGCGACCGGGCGCGGCTGGACGGAGCGGGCCGGATCGTCCTGGAGGGCCGGTGCAAGGACATGGTGCTGCGCCGGGCCGAGAACATCTACCCGGGGCTGTACGAGCCGGCCCTCCAGGTGCCGGGGGTCGAACTGGCCGTGCTGGTCGGGGTCCCGGCGGGTGACGGCGACGAACGCCTGGTCGCGGTCGTCCAGCCGCAGCGCGGCGCGACCGAGGACGCCCTGCGGGCCGCCCTCGCGGAACCGGTCCGCCGCATGGGCTCCGCCCGCCCGGACGCCCTGCTCTTCGCCCGCATCCCCCTGTCCGGCCGCTCCCGCAAACCGGACCGGGCGGCCACGGCGACCCTTGCGGCGCAACGCCTGGCCCCACCGGCATGACCCCGGCCGCCGGTGGGGGCGGGGACCCGGGCCCGCCCGGGCCGGGGTGCCCCCGCAGGACGAGCGAACCGCCCCCGCCCCACCCACCGGCACCGCACGGGTTCGCGAGCCGAGGAGACACCCCGCAGGGGCCCCGCCCCACGCCCCGGCACCGTCTGCGGGCGGCACGGGGGCACCCCCGCGCCCCCAACCCGAACCCCGCCCCCCCCACCGGCCCCACTCGGCCGCACCGCCAAGCCCCCCCGCCCCCCCCGGAGGCGCACCCCGTGCCCGCCACACCCCTGCCCCGCGCGGCCCGACGCCGTGACCGACGGGTCTACACCCGCAGCCACCCCCTGCTGTTCGCGCTGCTCGCGCTCGGCGCCACCCGCGGGCGGCCCGTCCGCCGCATCGGACGGACCCTGCTCGTGCACGACCCGGACGCCTACCGCGAGGCGCTGACCCGGCTGCCGCTGGACCGTACGGCGGCCGGCACCACGGGCGGCGCCGCGCGGGCCGCACTGCGGGGCGACGGCGGCGTGCTGTTCGACCAGGAGGGAGGCGACCACCGCGCGGACCGCCGGGACCTCGCGGCGCGGCTCGGCACCGCGGGAGTGGAGGAGCTGCGGCGGCTGTGGCAGCCCCTGCTGCCGCGCGCCCTCGCACCGCTCGCACACGGCGGCGAGGTCGACGTCGTCCCGCTCGCCCGGGAACTGGCCGGGACGGTGGTGCGCGCGCTGCTGGACTGCGCCGCCGATCCGCTGACGGTGGCCGGGGCCGCCGCCGAGGCCGCGGCCGCCTCCGTACGCAGCCACCTTCCCGGGCCGCCCCGCCCCGGCGCCCGGGCGGCCGCGGCCCGGACCGCCGACCGGCTCCGTCACCTCCTCGACCCCGTCCCCGGCGGCAGCCACCCCCGCGGTGCGGGCGCCCGCACCGACACCGACACCGACCCCGGCGCCCCCGACACCGCCCTGGCCGCGATGCTCGCCGTCGCCACCGTCAACACCACCGTCGCCGCGCTGCCCCGCGCCGCGGCCTGGTGCGCCGACGCCGGCCTGTGGGACCAGGCGGCCGACGCGGCCCTGCGGCCCGCGCTGGTCGAGGAGCTGCTTCGGGTGACGGCGGCCTCGCCGGTGCTGCCCCGGGTGGCCGCGGCGGCGGGCGTCGTCGGCGGCTGCCCGGTGCGCCCCGGCGACCGGCTGCTGCTGGTCGCCCGGCACGCCGCCGACGCCCACCGGCGCGACCCCGACGCCAGGGTCCCCGCCCCGCCCGCCGTGGCACGGCTGGTGTTCGGGGCCGGGCCGCACGCGTGCCCCGGGGCCCGGCTGGCCCACGTCCTGCTGGGGGACGTACTGGCGGAGCTCGCCCCCTACCGGCCGGTGGTGACCCGGTCCCGGGTGGACCGGCGGGCGGCCCTGCCGGGCTGGCGCACGCTGACGGTACGCGCGACCACGAGCCCGACCACCCCCGGCACGGCCACCGCGAGCCCCACCGCCCCCGGCACAGCCACCCCGGGCACCACCACCGCGAGCCCGACCGCCCCGGGCACGGCAACCGCGGGCACCACCACCGCGAGCCCGACCGCCCCGGGCACGGCAACCGCGGGCACGGCCGCCCCCGGCCCGACCGCCCCAACGCCGGCCCCCCGGACCGCCCCGTGACCCCCCGCATCGCCGTGACCGGCGCCTCCGGCTTCTGCGGCGGCCACGTCGCCCGCGCCGCCGCCGCGGTCGGGGCGGACGTGGTCTGCGTCAGCCGCCGACCCGGCCCCCTGGGGGAGCACCGCTTCTGGGACGCCGCCCGCGCCGAGCCGGACCTGGCGGGGGTCGACCTGGTGGTGCACTGCGCGGCGGCGGTCGGCGACCCGGCCCCCGGCTCCCCCGCCGAGGCGGAGCTGCACGCGGTGAACGTCGACGGCACCGAGCGGCTGCTGCGGGCCGCCGCCGGCCGGCCGGTGGTGTGGGTGAGCAGTGCCAGCGTCTACGATCCGCGGCTGGACCGGAGCCTGGTGCGCGAGGACCATCCGCGGGCCGGCCACCTCAACGCGTACGGCCGCACCAAGGCGGCGGGCGAGGCCCTGGCCCTGGCGGCGGGCGCGGTGGTGCTGCGCCCCCGGGCGGTGTACGGCCCCGGCGACACCCAGCTGCTGCCGCGGCTGCTCTCCCGGGTCCGCGCCGGGACCCTGCTGCTACCCGGTCCGGACGTCCGGCTGAGCCTGACGGCGGTGGAGGACCTCGCCGCGGCCTGCGTGGCGGCGACCGGCTGGGAGCCGGGGGCGTACAACATCGCGGACCCCGAGCCGTACTCCCGCGACGGCGCCGTACGGGCGGTGCTGCGCGCACACGGCGTGCGGGCCCGCATCCGGCACCTGCCGGTGGGCCTGGCCCGTACGGCGGCCCGCGCCGCGGAGGCGCTGGCGAGGGCCGGCGAGCCGGCGCTGAGCCGCTACGCGGTGGACCAGCTGGCCCGCCCCGTGGTCCTGGACGTGCACAGGGCCCGGTCCCGGGGCTGGACCCCGGGCCGGACCCTGGAGGACTACCTCAGCTCTCTGCGGGGGTGAGCCGCAGCGAGATGGAGTTGATGCAGTACCGCTGGTCGGTGGGGGTCGGGTAGCCCTCGCCCTCGAAGACGTGGCCGAGGTGCGAACCGCACCGCGCGCAGCGGACCTCGGTGCGGACCATGCCGTGCGACCGGTCCGAGATCAGCTCGACCGCGTCGGTGTCCTTCGGGTCGAAGAAGGACGGCCAGCCGCAGTGCGACTCGAACTTCTCCGTGGAGCGGAACAGCTCGGCCCCGCAGCCCCGGCAGGAGTAGACGCCCTCCGTCGTGGTGTCGGTGTACTCACCGCGGAAGGCCGGCTCGGTGCCCGCGAGGCGCAGCACCTGGTACTCCGACGGGGTCAGCTCCGCCTGCCACTGCTCGTCCGTCTTCTCGACCTCGTACGCCATGACGTTCCCGCTCCCTCAGCTCGACAGCCGGGCGATCGTCTCCAGGATCCGGGGTCCCAGATCCGTGACGTCGCCCGCGCCCATGGTGAGAACGAGATCGCCGGGCTTCGCCATTCCCGCGATGACGTCGGCGACGGCCTCCTTGGAGTGCTCGGCGGTGACGTCGGCGCCCGCGGACCGGGCTGCCGCGATGATCAGCTCGCTGGTGACGCCGGGGATCGGGTCCTCGCGGGCCGGGTAGATGTCGAGGACCACGGAGGCGTCGGCCAGGGCGAGGGCCTGGCCCATCTCCTTGCCGAGCTCCTGGGTGCGGGAGAAGAGGTGGGGCTGGAAGACGACCAGGATGCGGGAGTCCCCGGCGGCGCCGCGGATGGCCTCCAGGTCCGCGCTCATCTCGGTGGGGTGGTGCGCGTAGGAGTCGATGACCTGGACGCCGGCGGCCTCGCCCTTGAGCTGGAGACGGCGCTTGACGCCGGTGTACTTGCCGAGCGCCGAGGCCAGGTTGTGGGCCGGGATGCCGAGGGCGACGCCGGCGGCGAGGGCCGCGACGGCGTTGTGCGCGTAGTGGCGGCCGGGGACGGAGACGGTGAAGGTGAGCATCCGGCCGGCGATGGTGACGGTGACCTCGCTGGTCAGGCCGCGCGGAGTGATCTTGGTGATCCGGACGTCGGCCTCGGGCTCCTCGCCGTACGTGACGACGTTCAGGCCTTCGGCGCCCCGGACCCGGCGGGCGATCTCGGCGGCGCCGGCCTGGCCGTGGGCGATCACCAGGGTGCCGCCGGGCACGATCTTGGACACGAAGGTCTCGAAGGACTCGTAGATCTCGTCCATGGACGCGTAGTTCGCGTGGTGGTCGAGCTCGGCGTTGAGGATGATCGCGACCTGCGGGGCGTACTTGTGGAAGCTGCGGTCGCTCTCGTCGGCCTCGGCGACGAAGATGTCGCCCTCGCCGTGGTGGGCGTTGGAGCCGGGGGCGTCCAGGTCGCCGCCGATGGCGTACGAGGGGTCCAGCCCGAGGGCTGACAGGGACACCGCCAGCATCGAGGTGGTGGTGGTCTTGCCGTGCGTGCCGGCGACGGCGATCGGGCGCAGGCCGTCCATCAGGGCGGCGAGGGCGTCGGAGCGGTGCACCACGGGGATGCCGAGCTCGGCGGCGCGGGCCAGCTCGGGGTTGTCCGCGCGGATGGCGCTGGAGACGACCACGGAGGTGGAGTCGGCGGCGAGGTGGCCGGCGGCGTGCCCGATGTGGACCGCGGCACCGTGGGCGCGCAGCGCCTGGGCGGTCTCGGAGTCACGGGAGTCGCTGCCGGCGACCTGTGCGCCGCGCTGGGCGAGGATCTTCGCGATGCCGGACATGCCGGCGCCGCCGATGCCGATGAAGTGGGGCCGTTCCATGGCGGTCGGCAGGCCGGGCTTCATTCAGGTCGCTCCAGGAGTCGGTTGCGCTTGTCTTACGGGGTGCACGCCTGTGCTGGTCCTACAGCGTGCGCGCCCAGCCTATTCGTTGTGGGCGAAGAGCTTGAGCACCGGAACGCCGACCATGTGCCGGGCGCGGGAGGCCCAGTCCCGGTGGAAGAACTCCTCCACGAAGTGCGGGGCGGTCAGGACGATCACCTCGTCGGCGCCGGTCTCCTCCACGACGGCCTTCAGCTTGTCGAGCGGGTGCCGCCCGACGAGCCGGCCGGTGGCCCTGGCCCCCTTGCCGCGCAGGGCGTTCAGGGAGTGGGCGAGGGCCTGGGCGGCGGGTCCCTTGGCGGCCTCGCCCTCGGGCTCCTCCCCCTCGTGAACGGCCTCGGGAAGCTCGCCGAGCGCCACGTCGTCGATGGCGCGCAGCAGTCGGTCCTGGTCGCCCCGGGGCTGCATGAGCACGACGAAGGAGACGGGGTCGTCCCCGTGCAGGGTGGTGACGAAGTCCACGTCCACCGTGGTCAGCGGCTGCTCGATCATCAATACGCTCGTGAACACGGACGCCCTCTCCTTCATGGGCCGAGGCCGGCTGCCCGGCCCCTGCGGAAACCATCCTGCCCCGCTCTCACACGGGGCCTGCGCAGGTATATGTGCCCAGCGGAAGCTAAGCGGAACGACAAATTCCGCCCCTTGTCAGATCCGACGGTAGCTGGTGAACAGGAACCCGGCCTCCTCCAGTACGCAGGCGGGCGCCAGCCGGTGCGGAAGCGCGACCGAAGGGCCGCCGGAGATCCTCTGGGCGTCCCCCGCCGTCAGCATCGGGGAGATCGTCAGACACAGCTCGTCCAGCACGTCGGCGGCCACGAACTGGCCGAGCAGCCGGGGTCCGCCCTCGGTGAGCTGGCGGCGCAGCCCCCGCGCGGCCAGCTCCCGTACGGCCCGCGCCGGGTCCACGGCGGACCCCTCGCCCGCCACCACGACCTCGGCGCCGGCCTTCACGGCCTCGGCGACCCGGGCGGCGGGGGCGGCGCTGCCGGTGACCACCAGGGTCGGCACCAGGGGGGAGGTGAACAGCGGCAGGGCGAAGTCCAGGTCCAGGCCCGAGGTGACCACCGCGATGGCGGGGGCGGGACCCTGGCCCGCGGCCTCCCGGCGGGCGGCGAAGGCCTCCCGGGCCCGGGCCGGGCGGTAACCCTCCTGGCGAACCGTTTCCGCGCCGACGACCACCACGTCGGCCAGCGCCCGCAGGGTGCCGAAGATCCGCATGTCGGTCTCGCCGGAGATCGGCTGCGAGCGCCCGTCGTGCTGGGCGGCGCCGTCCAGGGTGGAGACCATGTTCGCCCGCAGCCAGTGCTCCCCGGCGCCGAGGGAGGGGTAGGCGTAGGCCTGCGCCAGTTCGTCCAGCGACCACTCGCGGTCGGCCGGCCCCCCGGGCGGGGCAGGTGTCTGATCGGTCACAGGGAACAGGCGTCGCATCGGTGCAGTGTGCCACGCCCCGTAGAGTTGAGTGCTGTGTCGACCTCACTCACCACCTCCGGTTCCGCCGCCGGGCGGCCCGCCGGCCGGCCCGCGATAGCCGACGCCGGACCGCAGGCGCTCTGCGCCCGCGAGCCCCGGGTCCCCGCCGAACGGCTGGTGGCCGAGATGGTGCCTCCGCCGCGCTTCGACTCGGTGCGCTTCGACACCTACGAACCCGACCCGGCCCAGCCCAGCCAGCCCGAGGCGATCGCCGTGCTGAGCGGCTTCGCCGCCGGCCTCGGGGGCGCCCACGCGAGCGGCTCCGGCAAGCGGCGCTGGTTCGCCAGGAAGCCCGCCGCCCCCACGGGCCCGCGCGGGGTCTACCTCGACGGCGGCTACGGCGTCGGCAAGACCCACCTCCTCGCGTCCCTGTGGCACGCCACCCCCGCCGAGCCGGCGCTCAAGGCCTTCGGCACCTTCGTGGAGCTGACCAACCTGGTCGGCGCCCTCGGCTTCCAGCAGACCGTGCAGACGCTGGGCGGCCACCGGCTCCTGTGCATCGACGAGTTCGAGCTGGACGACCCGGGCGACACCGTGCTGGTGTCCTCGCTGCTCAGCCGCCTCGTCGAGCAGGGCGTGGCCCTCGCCGCCACCTCCAACACCCTCCCCGGCAAGCTCGGCGAGGGCCGCTTCGCCGCCGCCGACTTCCTGCGGGAGATCCAGGGGCTGTCGGCGCACTTCCGGCCGCTGCGCATCGACGGCCAGGACTACCGCCACCGGGGCCTTCCGGAGGCGCCCGCCCCCTTCTCGGACGAGCAGGTCACCAAGGCCGCGTACGCGACCGCGGGCGCGAGCCTGGACGACTTCCCGGGCCTGCTGGAACACCTGGCCCGGGTCCACCCGAGCCGCTACGGCGCGCTGACGGACGGGCTCTCGGCGGTCTGCCTCACCGGCGTCTGCGCGGTGCCGGACCAGTCCACCGCGCTGCGGCTCGTGGTGCTCGCCGACCGGCTCTACGACCGGGAGATCCCGGTCCTGGCCTCCGGGGTCCCCTTCGACCGCCTGTTCGGCGACGAGATGCTGAACGGCGGCTACCGCAAGAAGTACTTCCGTGCCATCTCGCGGCTCACCGCCCTGGCGCGCGACGCGAAGCCCCTGGTGTCCCAGTAGGTTTGGCACGGCCGGGCGCTCACCGCGGCCCGGCCGTATCCACTTCTGCGAAGGGATCCACCATGGCCACCACGCGTACGTCCCACACGGTCTGGGAAGGCAACCTCCTCAAGGGCTCGGGCGTCGTCACCCTCGACTCCTCGGGTCTGGGCTCCTACGACGTCTCCTGGCCCGCCCGCACCGAGGCCGCCAACGGCAAGACCAGCCCCGAGGAGCTGATCGCCGCCGCGCACTCCAGCTGCTACTCCATGGCGCTGTCGCACGCCCTGGACGGCGCCGGCACCCCGCCCACCCGCCTGGAGACCAAGGCCGACGTCACCTTCCAGCCCGGCGAGGGCATCACCGGCGTCCACCTCACGGTGCGCGCCGAGGTCCCCGGCATGGACGCGGAGGCCTTCGCCGCCGCCGCCGAGGACGCCAAGAAGAACTGCCCCGTCAGCCAGGCCCTGACGGGTACGACGATCACCCTGACCGCCGAACTGGCCTGAGCGCCGGGACGGCCCGGGGCCTGGGCGGCCCCGGGCCGCCGTGTCCCGCCCTCCGCCGCGTCCCGCCGTCCGGGTTCGAC
This sequence comes from Streptomyces sp. NPDC058674, assembly GCF_042716505.1. NCBI lineage: Bacteria > Bacillati > Actinomycetota > Actinomycetes > Kitasatosporales > Streptomycetaceae > Streptomyces > Streptomyces sp. NPDC058674. The sequence goes on along the minus strand of NZ_JBHXSC010000076.1, from coordinate 15,716 downwards.
CGTCGTCCGGCGACCCGGCGGACCGCCCTCCCGAGGGGCACCCTTCCGGGGGGCACCCTTCCGGGGGCGACCCGCCGGGCAGGCCCCGCGCCCCGGGCCCGGTCGCGCGGCTCCGGGCGCCGGCGCGGACGGCGGCGCGGACGGCGGAGCCCCCCGGCACACGGTGGTGTGAGGCCCGATCGGCACCGCTCGCGCCGCCCCGGGGCGGGTGGAGCGGCGTGGTACCACGGGCCGTCCACATGGCCAGTACCGCCGCCGGGAGTTGCCGATGTCCGTCACCCGACGCAGCCTGCTCGCCGCCGGCGCCGTCGCCTTCAGCGGCGGGCTCGGCGCCCTGTTCACCGGCCGGGCCGACGCCGCCCGCACCACCCGCGGGTACGGGCCGCTGCTGGCCGATCCGCGCGGCCTGCTCGACCTTCCGGCCGGCTTCTCCTACCGGGTGCTGTCCCGCGCGGGCGACCCGCTGCGCTCCGGCGAGGGCCCCGTGCCGGGCAACTTCGACGGCATGGCGGCATTCCCCGCCCGCGGCGGCCGGACCAGGCTGGTCCGCAACCACGAGAACCGCGCCACGGCCGCGCTGCGCGTCCCCGCCGTCGCGGGCCTGACGTACGACCCCCACGCGCTCGGCGGCTGCACGGCCCTGGAGCTGGACCGGTCCGGCCGGGTGGCGGGCGAGCGGGTCGCCCTCGCCGGGACGGCCGTCAATTGCGCGGGCGGGCGGACCCCCTGGAACACCTGGCTGAGCTGCGAGGAGACCGAGGACCGGGCCGGCACCTCCGGCTACGCGCTGGACCACGGCTACGTCTTCGAGGTGGACCCCGCCGACCCGTACCGCTCGGGCGCGGTCCCGCTCACCGCGCTGGGCCGCTTCGCGCACGAGGCCGTCGCCGTGGACCCGTACAGCGGTGTCGTGTACGAGACGGAGGACGCCTTCGTCGAGCCCTTCGGGCTGTTCTACCGCTTCCTCCCCGAGCGGCCCCTCGGCGGCCTCGGGTCCCTGCGCGCGGGCGGGGCCCTGGAGGCGCTGCGCGTGCCCGGGGTGGCGGACCTGTCGGAGGTGGACGAGGTCGGGGCGGAGTTCCCGGTGCAGTGGGTGCCCGTGCCGGACCCGGGGGCGGCCGTGACGCCGGTCCGCCTCCAGGACTACGGGCCGGGCGGGATCACCCACGCGCAGAAGCTGGAGGGCTGCTACTGGGGGGACGGCGGGGTGCACTTCGTCTCCAGCTACGCCCGCAGCGCCGAGGGCTCGGCCGCCGACCACCACGGGCAGGTGTGGTTCCACGACCCGCGGCGCGGCCGGCTGCGGCTGGACGTCCTCTTCGGTCCGGCCGCGGACCTCCGGCTGCCCGGCGACTCCCCCGACAACATCTGCCTGGCGCCGGGCGGCGGCCTGATGGTGTGCGAGGACGGCGGCGGGGCGCAGTACGTGTTCGGCGTGACCCTGGGCGGGGAGGTCTACCCGATGGCCCGCAACGCGCAGGACGTGGGGCGGCCGGGAGCGCCGGAGTGGGGGGAGTTCGCGGGGGTCAGCTTCTCCCCGGACGGCCGGACCGTGTTCGTCAACGCCTATGCCCCGGGGACCACGTTCGCGGTGGCGGGGCCCTGGCGCTGACCCCGGCCGCGTCGCGATTCCGTTCGATCCGGAGGAGGATCGTACGGAATCGACGCGATTGGGGTAGGTGGCGTGGCGAGGAAGCACAAGGCCCGTACCGGGCCGGAGGCCGAGGACAGGGCCGAGGACACGGCAGAGGCCGACCGCAAGGGCGGGGCCGAGAGCAAGGACAGGGGCAAGGACGACGACAAACACAGGCACAAGGGCAAGAAGGAGAAGGAGAAGAAGAAAGGAAAGGGGAAGGGCAAGAAGAAGGCCGACGGCACGGGCCCGGCCCGCTCCGAAGCCGAGGGCGCCGGCCGAGCCCGGCCGGAGGCCGGCGGCACGGGCCGCGTCCGGTCCGGGGCCGGCGGCGGGGGCCCGGCACGGTCCGGGGGCGGGGAGTCGCTGCGGGAGGTGTTGCGGGTGCCGGCCGGCGGACGGCTGGACCTGCGCCGCTTCGATCCGCGTGCCGTCCCCGCGGGCCCCACCGGCAAGGCGGCCGGGGTCGCCGCCACCGCCGCGATGGCGGAACGGCTCGCCTCCCTCCAGGAGCGGCTCTACGCGGCTTCCACCGCGGGCAGCCGAAAACGCCTCCTCCTCGTCCTCCAGGGCATGGACACCAGCGGCAAGGGGGGCACGGTCAAGCACGTCATCGGACTGTTCAACCCCTCCGGCTGCCGCGTCAGGGCCTTCAAGGCGCCCACCGAGGAGGAGCACGGCCATCCCTTCCTCTGGCGGGTGGAGAAGGCCCTCCCCGAGCCGGGCGAGATCGGCATCTTCGACCGCTCGCACTACGAGGACGTCCTCATCGCCCGCGTCCGCGAGCTGGTGCCGCGCAGCACGCTCGGCCGCCGCTACACGCAGATCAACCGGTTCGAGGAGGCCCTCGCGCAGGACGGCGTGACCGTCGTGAAGGTCTTCCTCCACATCAGCTACGACGAGCAGCGCAAGCGGCTGCTGGAGCGGCTCGACAACCCGGACAAGCACTGGAAGTTCGACCCGGGCGACATCAGCGAGCGCAGCCTGTGGCCCGCCTACCAGGACGCCTACGCGCTGGCGCTGGAGCGCTGCTCCACCGACGCCGCGCCCTGGTACGTCGTCCCGTCCGACCGCAAGTGGTACCGCAACTGGGCCGTCACCACGCTGCTGCTGGAACACCTGGAGGCCATCGGCCCGCAGTACCCGAAGGGTGAATTCGACGTGGAGGAGTGCCGCGCACGTCTGATTGCCACATAGTCATATATTTTGCGTGCGTGACCATTTCTGTGCGCAAAGCGGCCGCCGCAGCCGCGCTCGGTGCCGCCCTCGCGGGATGCGGGGGCGGCGCCGGCACGTCGGACGCCGGCCGCGAAGCCCGCATGGGCACCCCCGCGGCGGCCCCCGCGTCCCCCTCCCCTTCCGGCTCCTCCGGCCCGTCCGCGTCCTCGGCCCCGCAGGCCGGCGCGCCGGCCAAGCCCCCCACCCTGGCGCCCGGCCCGAACGGCCTGGCCCCGGTCTTCGAGCGGGCGAGGCAGCGGAGCGACAAGACCGTGGCGCTGACCTTCGACGCCGACATGACCTCCGACCAGGGCCCGCGCGCGGACAGCGGGGAGCGCTTCGACAACCCCCTGCTGATCTCGACGCTGCGCACCCTCAAGGTGCCCTCGACGGTCTTCATGACGGGCCGTTGGGCCGAGGAGTACCCGGACCAGGCGAAGGCCATCGGCACGGACGCGAACTTCGAGATCGCCAACCACTCCTACAGCCACCACGCCTTCACCTCCCCCTGCTACGGGCTGCCCGTGCTCGACGCCGCGGCCGCCCGCGCCGACGTGGACCGGGCCTTCGCCGCCTTCCGCACGGCGGGTGCGGTCAACACCGTCCCGTACTTCCGCTTCCCCGGCGGCTGCTACGACGACAAGGCGCTGCGGTCCCTGTCCACGGCCGGCGTGACCGCGGTCCAGTGGGACGTGGTCAGCGGGGACGCGTTCGCCAAGGACCCGGACGCGGTGGCCGAGCAGGTGCTGGCCGGGGTCAAGCCCGGCTCCGTGGTGGTCATGCACTGCACGCGCAGCGCCGCCCCCGTCACCGAGGAGGCCGTCCGGAAGATCGTCCCGGAACTGCGCAAGCGGGGCTACCGCTTCGTGAAGGTGTCGGAACTGATCGGCACGTAGGCCTGCCCCCGCCCCGCACCCCGCCCGCGTCGGTCCGGGATCAGCCCGAGCAGGCGGTGCGCTGCGCCTCCTGCCATTCGCAGACCGGGCACAGCACCACGCCCGGGGTCGCGACCCCGTACTCGGTGGGCTTGCCGCACTCCGGGCAGTCGGCGTACGGCGGCCCGGCGACCCGCCCCGCGGGCGCGGCCGGGGCGGGGCAGTACGACGGGGTCTCCTCCTGCGGGTCCATGTCCCCGAGCCTACCCAGCCCGGGCGGCGCTGCCCGCGGGAGTGTCCCGGGCGGAGTACCGGCGCCGGTCAGCGCGCCGGCGCCTCGCCCGTGGCGGGCACCCCGGGCATCATCCTGAAGGCTGAGGCTGGCATCCTTGGCAGGATGAGCAGCCAGCACGCGCACCACGTCCCGGACGCCCCCGAGGTCGGCGCGGACAGTCCCTTCCGGCGGGAGCACGCCGCCCGCGACGAGGCGCCGCAGTTCGTCCTCCCGCTGGTGGTGCGGATCGAGAAGACCGAGCCGCCCGCCCGGACGGACGCCCTGGAGACCGCCGCGCGGGCGGTGCTGGTCCTGCTGACCGACGAGCGGGCCCGCGACGAGGGCGCCTGGGCGCAGGCGGTCCACGCCTGGCAGGACGCGCGCATCCGCAAGGTGGTCCGGCGGGCGCGCGGCGCGGAGTGGCGCAAGGCGGGCGAGCTGCCGGGCGTGACGGTGACCGGTGAGGCGGCGCAGGTACGGGTCTTCCCCCCGGTCCCCCTCGACGGCTGGCCCAAGGAGCTGGCCAAGCTCCAGGTGTCGGGCACTGACCTGGACGACCCCGAGCCGGTCGCGGCGCCCGACGGAGCGGACCTGCCCGTCCTGTGGCTCAACCCCGACCTCGGCATGTCCGCCGGCAAGGCGATGGCTCAGGCCGGGCACGCGGCGCAGCTGGCCTGGTGGGAGCTGTCCGCGCGGGAGCGGGCCGCCTGGCAGGACTCCGGCTTCTGGCTGGCCGTACGGACGGCCGCGCGCGAGCGGTGGGCGGAGCTGAGCGGGAGCGGGCTGCCGGTGGTCAGGGACGCCGGTTTCACGGAGATCGCACCCGGCTCCTGCACCGTGGTGGCGGACCATCCGGCCCTGCGGTCCCGGCTCTGAGGAGCGCTGCGGGCCCGGCTCCGCGGAGGGGGCCGGCCCGGCTCCGCGGAAGGGGCGGGCCGGCGGGGAACCTCAAATGTTGCTCTGAACGTCCCCACCCGCGGTTGGCGTGACTTCGCCGGGGCCATGACACCGGCAGAAGGTCCGAGACGAGGGGGCGGGGGACATGGAGCCCATGGCACACCTGGGGGTGGGCATCGGCTGGCGGCCAGAGATCGCGGACGCGATCGAGTGGCTGCCGGGCCTGGACTGGGTCGAGGTCGTGGCCGAGAACACCTGCCCGGGCCATCTGCCCGAGGCACTGGTGCGGCTGCGCGAGCGCGGGGTGCGCGTCGTGCCGCACGGTGTCTCGCTGGGCCTCGGCGGCGCCGACCGCCCCGACCCGGCCAAGCTGGCGGCGCTCGGCGAGCGGGCGGTGGCGCTGGGGGCACCGCTGGTCACCGAGCACATCGCCTTCGTACGGACGGCGTCGCCTGCGCTGGAGGCCGGGCACCTGCTGCCGGTGCCGCGCACGCGGGACGCGCTGGACGTGCTGTGCGAGAACGTGCGGATCGCGCAGGACGCGCTGCCCGTGCCGCTGGCGCTGGAGAACATCGCCGCGCTGTTCACCTGGCCGGGCGAGGAGCTGACCGAGGGGCAGTTCCTGACGGAGCTGGTGGAGCAGACCGGGGTCCGGCTGCTGATCGACGTGGCGAACCTGCACACCAACCGGGTCAACCGGGGTGAGGACGCGGCCGACGTGCTGGACGCGATCCCGCTGGAGGCGCTGGCGTACGTGCACGTGGCGGGCGGGGTAGAGCGCGACGGCGTCTGGCACGACACGCACGCCCACCCGGTACCGCCGGTGGTGCTCGACCTGCTGGCCGAACTGCGCTCCCGGGTCGACCCGCCGGGCGTGCTGCTGGAGCGCGACGACGACTTCCCGCCGGAGGCGGAGCTCGCGGGCGAACTGAGCGCGATCCGCACCGTACTGACGGCCGCGACCCGGAGGCTGGCGCCCGCGGCTGCACCCGAGCCCGAGACCGCGCCCATGCCCGCGGCCGGGACCACGTCCGAGACCGCGCCCACGCCTGCGCCCGGGACCGCGCCCGACACCACGCCCACGCCCGGGGCCACGCCCGAGACCGCGCCGGGCGCGGTTCCGGGCGGTGGGGTGCCCGGGGGCGGGGGCGGCGGGGCGCTCCGCGCGGGGGTCCCGGTGGGGCGCCCGGCGGACGAGGCCGGCCGTACCCGGGTGGGGCTCGGGCAGGCCGCCCTGCTGTCGGCCCTGGTGGCCGGAACGCCCGTGCCCGAGGGCTTCGACCGGCAGCGCATCCGCGTACAGGCCCGCGCGCTGGCCGCCAAGCGGGCCTCGGTGGTGGCCAGGCTGGCCCCCGAACTGCCCGGAATCCTCGGCGGCGCCGGGCCGTACCGCACGGCGTTCCTCGCGTACGCCAAGGGCCGCCCCATGACCTCCGGATACCGCCGGGACGCCCTGGACTTCGCCGAGCACCTGCTGATCCGGGACCTGCCCGCCGATCCGGCCGCCCGCCGGCGGCTCTCCGCGTGGTGGCGGGACCGGGCCGGGGCGCGCCCGCCCCGGCGCGTCGTGCGCTGGGTCCGCGCCCTGCTGGGGAGAGCGGCGTGAACCTCATCGCCCTCGCCGTCTGGATCGGCGTCGCCACCTCGACCGTGCTGCTCTTCCGCGGCCTGCGCCGCTCCCGTCCGCCGTCCGCCGGTCCGGCGCCCGCCCTCCACGACCTGTCCGAGGCCGCCTTCCTGTCGGGCGGGCCGGGGGCCGTGGTGGACACCGCGCTCGTCTCCCTGCTCGGGGACGGCCGGCTGGTGGTCGGCGGTCCCGGGATCGTGCACGTACGGCCCGGGGCACGGGCGGCCGACACCGCCGAGCGCGCGGTGCTGCTGGCCCACCGGGGGGCGCCTTCGGGATGGCTCTACCAGGTCCGGTACGCCGCCATGCTCGACCCGGCCGTCCAGGAGACCGGCGACGCGCTGGCCGCCCGCGGGCTCCTCCTCCCGCCCGGCTCCGGGCGCACCTGGCAGCGCTGGGGGCTGGTCCAGACCGTGGTGTGCGCGGTGCTGATCCCGGTGTCGCTGCCGCTGACGCTCCTCGCGTACGCACTGCAGCCGGGCCCGTCGGTGCCGTTCGCCGTGAAGGTGGTGCCCGTTCTGCTGGGCGGGATCGTGGCGGCCCGGATCGGTTCGGCGCGGGCCCGGAGCCGGCTCACCCCGGCGGGTGCGCGGGCCCTGCGGGAGCTGCGCGGCTGGTACCGGAACGACCAGACCCCGCACGTGCGGACCGCGCTGTTCGGGCTGCGCGGACTGCGGGACCCCTTCCTGCGGCAGCAGCTGGTGCCCGCGGCGCGCAGCACCCGGCTCGCGGCGGCCCAGTCCCGCGGCCGGGCGCACCGCCCGCACGACGGGTACGCGTCCTGCGACGCGTTCGTGCCGGTGCTCTGGTGCGCGGGGAGCGACGGCGGCGGGGACGGAGGGGGATCGGGCGGCTGTTCCTCGGGCTCCGGCTGCGGATCGTCGGGCAGTGGCTGTGGCGGGTCCTCGGGCAGCGGTTGCGGGGGCGGCGGCTCGTCGAGTTGCTCCGGCAGCTCCGGTTCGAGTTGCGGCAGCTCGTCCTCCAGCTGCTCCAGCTCCAGCAGCTCCTGACCGCTCCGCGGGGTCCCGTGGGGCTCCGCGGAGCCCGTCGGCGGGATACGGCGACCGGAGGCGCTTCGCACGGCGCCGTTCGAGACGCGGGTGACCGCGTGGTCCGTCACGTGGAGCGGTGTCCGCTGACGGGTGACACCCGGAAACGGCGTGTCATGTGTGCGCCGCATCCGGAGCCCGCACCGGTGTCGCTGGACGACCGGGCAGCCCGTGCCCGCAGGGCACTGCTGCCGCCTGTCGTCTGAACTTCCGGGCGGGGTCTCCGGCTGCGCCGATTCGGGGGCGTGGCCTCCCGATCCACCGGCGGGAGCGCTGCCGCTGGGGGCGCGCCGCCGGTCCTTCCCCCGGGGGAGGTATCAGGCGAGCCCGGCCACCAGATCGGCGACGGACTTGCGGCGCCCGGTGTAGAAGGGCACCTCTTCACGGACGTGCATGCGGGCCTCGGAGGCGCGCAGGTGGCGCATCAGGTCGACGATGCGGTACAGCTCGTCGGCCTCGAAGGCCAGCATCCACTCGTAGTCGCCCAGTGAGAAGGAGGCGACGGTGTTGGCCCGCACGTCCGGGTAGCCGCGGGCCATCTTGCCGTGGTCGGCGAGCATGCGGCGGCGGTCCTCGTCGGGCAGCAGGTACCAGTCGTAGCTGCGGACGAAGGGGTAGACGCTGACGTAGTCGCGCGCCTCCTCGTCGGCGAGGAACGCCGGGATGTGCGACTTGTTGAACTCGGCCGGGCGGTGCAGGGCCATGTTCGACCACACCGGCTCCAGGGCGCGGCCCAGCCTGGTGCGGCGGAACAGGTTGTAGGCGCCCTGCAGCTCGTCGGCCGTCTCGGCGTGCCACCAGATCATGACGTCCGCGTCGGCGCGCAGACCGGAGACGTCGTAGGTGCCGCGGACGGTGATGTCCTTGGCGCCCAGCTGGTCGAAGAGCTCCTGGACCTCGTCGGCGTAGCCGGTGCGGTCCTCCGGGAGTACGTCCTTCAGCTTGAAGACGGACCACAGGGTGTAGCGGATGACCTCGTTGAGGTCCTTCGCCTTCTTCCCCGCGTTGGGAATCTTCTCTGGTGCAGTCATGCGTCCATTGTCCCGTGTGCTGATCAGTGGTCGGTGCCAGGGGTGCCGATCGCGGCGGTCACCTCGTCGGCGGCCCTGTGCGCACTGGCGACGCACGCCGGAATGCCCACCCCGTCGTAGAGCGCCCCGCACACCGCGAGGCCGGGCAGGGCAGCGACGGCGTCGCGGATGCGCGCGACCCGGTCCAGGTGGCCGACCGGGTACTGGGGCAGCCCGCCGTCCCAGCGCGTGACGGTGGAGGCAACCGGGCGGGCGGTGAGGCCCACGGCGGCGCCGAGGTCGGTGAGCGAGACGCCGACGAGGTCCGCGTCCTCCCGGTCCAGGTCCTTCTCGTCGCCGTGGCGGCCCACGGAGGTCCGCAGCAGGAAGAGGCCGGGGTCGGCCCCGGCCCAGGCCCACTTGTTGCTGGAGAAGGTGGAGGCCTTGATGGTGCGGCCGTCGACCGGCGGGACCAGGAAGCCGCTGGCACCGCCCTCGGTGACGGGAGCAGGCAGGTCACAGCGGCGGAAGGCCAGGGTGACCAGGGCCATCGAGGCGTACTCCACCCCGCGCAGCTCGGCGGCGGCCGCCGGGGCGTGCCCGGCGAGCAGCCGGGCGGCGGGCCCGGCCGGGGTGGCCAGGACGACGCCGTCGGCCTCGACGGCCTCGTCTCCGGCCAGCACCCGCCAGCCGCCGGGCGTACGGGTGAGCTCGCGCGCGGGGGTGTCGAGGAGGATACGGGCACCGGCGGCCCGGCAGGCCTCGGCCACGGCCGGGGGGAGGCGCCCGATGCCGCCGTCGATGCCGGCGAAGACGGGCCCGGCCGCCTGCGGCTGCTCCGCCGCCCGGCGCTGCAGTTCCCGTACGCCGTCGCCGAGCAGCGCGTGCGTCCGGGCGGCCTCGAAGAGCTGGGGCACGGCCGCGCGCATGGAGATGCGGTAGGCGTCGCCGGCGTAGACCCCGCCGAGGAGCGGTTCCACGAGCCGGTCGACGACCTCGCGGCCCATCCGGGCGGCGACGTACGCGCCGACGGCCACGTCCTCGCCGATCTCGGCGGGCGGGAGCGCGTGTTCGGCCCCGATCCGGGCGAGGCCCTCCGGGGAGAGCACGCCGGAGGCGGCGAGCGGCCCCAGGTCGCCGGGGACGCCCATGACGTGTCCGCGCGGCATGGGCCGCAGCGCCCCGCGGGTCCACAGGTGGGCGGTGGCGGTGGCGGGGGACCGGAGTGCGTCGCCGAGGCCCACCGCGCGGGCCAGGTCGAGGGCTTCGGGGCGGCGGGCGAGCACGGACTCGGCGCCGAGGTCGACGGGGGCGCCGGCCAGTTCTCCGGCGCGCAGCTTGCCGCCGAGCCGGGACCCGGCCTCCAGCAGGGTGACGCGGACGCCGTCGGTGAGGAGCCGGTGGGCCGCGGCGAGGCCCGCGATGCCGCCGCCGATGACGACGACGTGGCCGCCGGTGCCCGCCGGGCCTCCCGGTCCGCCGGGCCGGTCCGTACGCATGTCCGCTTCGTCCATGGACACATCGTCTCAGACCGATCACCGAGGCCGGACCGTGACCGCATCGGGACCAGCCCGGAACCGCGGAGGCGAAACCCCTTCCGGGCCCGCGCACGTCGAAACGGCAACACCATTCGATCCTCGGGGGTTTACACCATGCACACCCTGACCGGACACCGCTCCGCGGCGCCCTTGGCCGCCCTCGCCCTGGCCGGGGCGCTCGCCCTCACCGGGTGCGGGGCCGGCTCCGACTCCGCGTCCGACCGGCCGGCGGCCGTCGCGGACGACAAGTCCGGGGCGCGGCCTCCCGCGGGCGAGGACGCCCGGGGCAAGCCGGGAGCCGGGGCGGCGGCCCCGTCGGGGGCCGCCCCGTCGGGGGCCGCGGACGGCAAGGGCGGGCCGCAGCCCGCCGTCCGCCCGCACGTGATCCGCACCGCGACGCTGGCCGTCGAGACGGCGGAGCCGCAGAAGGCGCTCGCCACGGCCCGCACGGCGGCCGAGGCCGCGGGAGGGTACGTCGGCAGCGAGTCCACCTCGCGCGGCAAGGACGGCCGGGTGACGTCGACGCTGACCCTGCGGGTGCCGGGTGAGCGCTTCGACGCCGTGATCGGCTCCCTGGAGGGCAGCGGGAAGCTCCTGAACCGCAAGGTGGAGGCCCGGGACGTGACCGAGAGGGTCGCGGACGTGGACAGCCGGGTCAAGTCGCAGCAGGCCAGCGTGGTCCGGGTGCGCGAGATGATGGACCGGGCCTCGGCGCTGAGCGACGTGGTCATGCTGGAGGGCGAACTGAGCCGCCGTCAGGCCGACCTGGAGTCGCTGCTGGCCCAGCAGGGCGCATTGAAGGACCAGACGGCGCTGGGCACGGTCACGCTCGCCGTCTCCGAGCCGGCCCCGGAGCCGGCGCGGAAGAAGAAGGACGCGGAGCCGGGCCTCGGTGACGCGCTGGGCGGCGGCTGGGCGCTGTTCTCCACCCTGGTGCGGTACCTGGTGCTGGCCGTCGCGGCGGTCCTGCCGTTCGCCCTGGCGGCGGCGCTGGTGGCGCTGGGGTTCCGGGCGTACCGCACGGTGCGGCCCGCGGGGCCGCGGCGGCGGACGGCTCCCGCCCCGGGCCGGTTCCCCGCCCAGCACCCCGCTCCCGGGTCGCGGCCCGGACCCGCGGCGGCGCCCGCCCCGGCACCGGCACCGGCACCGGCACCGGCCTCCCCCGGAGCCGCCGAGCCGCCCGAGGAGGGCTGAACACGCTTTCGCCCGTAGCGTGTTCCCCGGCACACGCTACGGAGGGACGGTACGGGCGATGGCGACGGAACGACTGGTGGTGGTCGGCGGGGACGCGGCGGGGATGTCCGCCGCGTCACAGGCCCGGCGGCTCAAGGGCCCGGCGGAGCTGGAGATCACCGCCTTCGAGCGGGGGCACTTCACCTCGTACTCCGCGTGCGGGATCCCGTACTGGGTCGGCGGCCGGGTGGCCGGGCGGGACGACCTGATCGCCCGTACGCCCGAGGAGCACCGGGCCCGCGGCATCGACCTGCGCACCCGTACCGAGGTGGTGGAGCTGGACCTGGCCGGCGGACGGGTCAGGTCCCGCGATCTGGAATCGGGGTCCGAGTCCTGGACGGGCTACGACCACCTCGTCCTGGCCACCGGCGCCCGCCCGGTCCGGCCCCGGCTGCCCGGCATCGGCGCGCACGGCGTCCACGGCATCCAGAGCCTGGACGACGGCCAGCGGCTCATGACGAGCCTGGAGCGCGCGGAGGGCCGCCGGGCGGTCGTCGTCGGCGCGGGCTACATCGGCGTGGAGATGGCCGAGGCCCTGGTCGACCGGGGCTACGAGGTCACCGTCCTGCACCGGGGCGAGCAGCCGATGGCGACCCTGGACCCGGACATGGGCGGCCTGGTGCACAGCGCCATGAACCGCATGGGCATCCGCACGGTCTCCGGGGCGGAGGTGACGAAGATCCTCGACGACGAGGAGGGGCGGGTCCGGGCGGTGGCGACGGCGGCCGGCGAGGAGTACCCGGCCGACGTGGTGGTGCTCGGCATCGGGGTGGAGCCGCGGACGGCGCTCGCCAGGGCCGCCGGCCTGCCGCTCGGCGTGTCGGGCGGCCTGCTCACCGACCTGTCGATGCGGGTCCGCGGCCACGCGAACGTCTGGTCGGGCGGCGACTGCGTGGAGGTCCTGGACCTGGTCTCGGGTCGCACCCGGCACATTCCGCTGGGCACGCACGCCAACAAGCACGGCCAGGTCATCGGCTCGAACGTGGGCGGCGGCTACGCCACGTTCCCCGGGGTGGTCGGCACGGCGGTCAGCAAGGTCTGCGACCTGGAGATCGCCCGGACGGGGCTGCGCGAGAAGGACGCCCTCGACATCGGCCTGCGCTTCGTGACGGCCACCATCACCTCCACCAACACGGCGGGCTACTACCCGGGCGCGGCGGACATGACGGTGAAGATGCTGGCGGAGCGCCGCACGGGCCGCCTGCTGGGCGTCCAGATCGTCGGCGGCGCGGGCGCGGCCAAGCGGGTGGACGTCGCGGCGGTCGCCCTCACGGCGGGCATGACGGTGGAGCAGGTGGTCTCGCTGGACCTGGGCTACGCCCCGCCGTTCTCGCCCGTCTGGGACCCGGTCCTGGTGGCGGCACGCAAGGCGGTCTCGGCGGTGCGTGCCGCCGGGGTGTAGCGGAGGGGTGTAGCGGAGGGGTGTAGCGGAGGGTTCAGCGACGGGCAGGGACGCGGCCGGAGCGGACGGGCTCCGGCGGGGCGGCCCCTCCGGTCAGCGCGCGGTGCGGGTGTGGACGTGCTCCACCAGGCGGGTCAGCGCGTCCGGGTCCGTCGTCGGGAGGACGCCGTGGCCCAGGTTGAAGACGTGGCCCTCCAGGCCCGCCGCCGCCTTGAGGACCTCGTCCGCCTTGGCCTCGACGGCCTCGGGGGTGGAGAAGAGGACCGCGGGGTCCAGGTTGCCCTGGAGCGCCTTGCCCGGACCCACCCGGCGGACGGCCTCGTCCAGCGGGACCCGGTAGTCGACGCCCATGACGTCCGCGCCGGCCTCGCCCATGAGGCCGAGCAGCTCGCCGGTGCCCACGCCGAAGTGGATGCGCGGGACCCCGTAGGAGGCGACGGACTCCAGGACCTTCGCCGACGCGGGCATCACCGAGCGGCGGTAGTCCGCCGGGGCCAGCGCGCCGACCCAGGAGTCGAAGAGCTGGACGGCGGAGGCGCCCGCCTCGATCTGGACCTTCAGGAAGGCGGAGGTGATATCCGCGAGGCGGTCCAGCAGGTCGGCCCACAGCTGCGGGTCGCCGTACATGAGGGCCTTGGTGTGCTCGTGGTTCTTCGACGGGCCGCCCTCGACCAGGTAGCTCGCGAGGGTGAACGGCGCGCCAGCGAATCCGATCAGCGGAGTGGAGCCCAGTTCACCCGTGAGCATGCCGATCGCCTCGGTGACGTACGAGACGTCCTCGGGGGTGAGGTCGCGCAGCTGTGCGAGGTCCTCGCGGCGGCGGATCGGCTGGGCGACGACCGGGCCGATGCCCGGCTTGATGTCCAGGTCGATGCCGATGGCCTTCAGCGGGACCACGATGTCGGAGAAGAAGATCGCCGCGTCCACCTTGTGGCGGCGCACCGGTTGCAGCGTGATCTCGGTGACCAGGTCGGGCCGCATGCACGATTCGAGCATCTGGGTGCCCTCGCGCAGCTTGCGGTACTCCGGAAGTGAGCGCCCCGCCTGCCGCATGAACCACACGGGGGTGTGCGGCACCGGCTCCCGCCGGCACGCCTTCAGGAAGGCGGAATCGTAGGTCTGGCTCGGCTGGCCCGCGAAGGGGGTCTCCCCGGCTCGGGCGAAGCCTCGAGCGGGGGGAAGGTCGTTGGCGCTCACGGCTCAAATCTTCGCACGTACGGAGAAGTGCCCGACCCGGCGCGGGTGTCCCTGCGCCGTCCGGCCGCTCGTTCCGCCTAGTCTTCCCGGCATGGCTGCGGCTCAGGGACGATTTTCAGATGGCGCTGACGGCATGGACAGCGCGAAGGAGAGCTCCGTCCCGCTCCCGTTCCGGCGGGCTGTCGACGGCTTGCGCAAGGCGCGGCTGCGCACGGGGATCGAGATCGAACCCACGAAGGCCCCCCAGAGGCTGGCGCCGCACGCCTACGCGCTGGAGGCGGCGGTCGTGGAGGGCGAGGACGACCTGGCCGACGGCCGGCTCGTCCTGCTCCACGATCCGGCCGGCCACGAGGCATGGCAGGGCACCTTCCGCCTGGTGACGCTCGTCCGGGCGGAGCTGGAGCCGGAGATGGCCGCCGACCCGCTCCTCCCCGAGGTCTGCTGGTCCTGGCTGACCGGGGCGCTGGAGGCGCGCGGGCTGGCCTACGGCGAGCCGAGCGGGACCGTGACCATGGCGGGCTCGCACTACTTCGGCGGGCTCTCGGAGCGGCGGCCCGCGACGCAGATCGAGATCCGGGCCTCCTGGACGCCGCGCGAGGGGGTGGGCGGAGTGCCGGACACCTCGGGGCACCTGGCCGCCTGGTGCGAGCTCCTGTGCCAGATCGCGGGGCTGCCGCCGGCGGGCCCCACGGACTCGGTCACCGGTGTGGTCTCCCTGCCACAGCGGCGCGGTCCGCACCACCCGTAGCCGCGGGGCCGTACGGCGGTGCGGGATGCGCGCGCCCGGACGGAGACCGCCTCGCACGACCGCTCGAAGCCCGTACCGCAGTGTCGAAACCGGGCGTCCGTTGTGGGCTTCTGATCACCCTATGATCGATCGTGCGTCCGAATTGCCCGAATTGTTACTCACCAAATCGTGATCATTCCCTAAAGCCGGGCGGGTGACGTGCCGAAGGAGTCAGTGACCATCCGCACGGATCGCACCGGCTTCCCTCCTCTAGCCGGCCCGCCCCGCCACTCCCCCAGGAGGCCTAGGTGTCCGTTCTTCTCGAGCAGCCCGCAAGCCTGGTCGCCTACCGCCCGAACAAGCCGACGGCCATGGTCGTCGTGGCCGACCCGCGCGTCCGTTCCACCGTGACCCGCCATCTGTGGGCCCTCGGAGTACGTGACGTGATCGAGGCGTCGTCCATCGCGGAGGCCCGCCCCCGCGTCGGCAGCCCGCGCGACATCTGCGTGGCCGACGTACACCTGCCCGACGGTTCCGGTCTCACCCTGCTCTCCGAGACCCGCGCCGCCGGCTGGCCCAACGGCCTGGCCCTGTCCGCCGCCGATGACATCGGTGCCGTCCGCAACGCCCTCGCGGGCGGAGTGAAGGGCTACGTCGTCACCGGCACGCGGACGAACATCGGGCTTCCCACCCGGCCCGGCGCCGCCCCCATCGGCGCCGCCGCCGCCCGCATGCACCGCCGCCCCCCGGGTTCCCCGAGCCACCCGGGCGGCTACCGAGAGCTCTCCGGCCGCGAGGTCGAGGTCCTGCGCCTCGTCGCGGAGGGCCAGTCCAACAAGGCCATCGGCGTATCGATGGGCCTGTCCGCCCTGACCGTCAAGTCCCACCTCGCCCGGATCGCCCGCAAGCTGGGCACCGGCGACCGGGCCGGGATGGTCGCCGTCGCCCTGCGGACCGGAATCATCCACTGATCCCGTCCCGAGGCTCCCGGGCGAACGCCCGGGAAACCCCGGGGGACGTCCGAACCCCCACACCG
>NZ_JBHXSC010000075.1:0-30245 GCF_042716505.1 Streptomyces sp. NPDC058674 | reverse complement strand
CACTGCCGCTCGCCGCCGGACAGGGTGCCGATCGGCTGGTCCACGTCGCGCAGGTCGATGCCCATGCGCAGCAGCTCGGTACGCGTGGTCGCGCGCATGAACTCCACGTCGAGGCGGCGGAGCGGGCCGCGCCCCCTGGTGGGCTCGGAGCCGAGGAAGAAGTTCCGCCAGACGGGCATGAGCGGGACGACCGCGAGGTCCTGGTAGACGGTGGCGATGCCGTGGTCGAGGGCCGCGCGCGGGTTGGCGAGGACGGTCTCCTCGCCCTCGATCTCGAAGGAGCCGGCGTCGTGCCGGTGGAGACCCGCGATGATCTTGATGAGGGTGGACTTGCCGGCGCCGTTGTCGCCGAGGACGCAGGTGATCTCGCCGGCGGAGACCTCCAGGGAGACGCCCTGCAGGGCCCGGATGTTGCCGTAGAACTTGCTGACGTCGGTCAGCCGCACCAGGGCGGTGGACCCGTCCCCGGCCGTGGGGGTCGTGGGGGTGGTCACGGTCACTTCGCCTCCGCCCGCTTGCGGACCCATGCGTTGAGCAGTGTCGCGAGCAGCAGCATCGCGCCGAGGAAGAACTTGAACCAGTCCGGGTTCCACTGGGCGTAGACGATGCCGTTGCTCGTCATGCCGAAGATGAAGGCGCCGACGGCCGAGCCGATGGCGGAGCCGTAGCCTCCGGTCATCAGGCAGCCGCCGATGACGGCCGCGATGATGTAGAGGAACTCGTTGCCGACGCCCTCACCCGACTGGACCACGTCGAACGAGAAGAGGATGTGCTGCCCGGAGATCCAGGCGCACAGCGCGACGCCCATGTACAGGCCGATGCGGGTCTTGACCACCGGGACGCCGGTCGCGCGGGCGGCGTCCGCCCCGCCGCCCACGGCGAAGATCCAGTTGCCTGCGCGGGTGCGCAGCAGGATCCAGGTGGCCACGGCGACCAGCGCGAACCACCACAGGACGGTGACCTTGAGGGTGACCGGGCCGATGTTCCACTGCGAGGCGAAGAGGGCGCGGGCGGAGGCGAAGCCCTCCATGTCGGCGATGGACTTGGTGGAGACCGAGCCGCTGATCAGCTTGGTGAAGCCGAGGTTCAGACCGGTCAGCATCAGGAAGGTGCCCAGCGTGATGATGAAGCTCGGCAGCCTGGTGCGCGTCAGCATGAAGCCGTTGAAGAAGCCGATGGCCAGGGTGACCAGCAGGGACACCAGGACGCCGACCCAGACGTCGGCCGTCATCTGGTAGCTGAACATGGAGCTGAACAGCGCCGAGGTGGTGACCATGACGCCGGCGGACAGGTCGAACTCCCCGCCGATCATCAGCAGCGCCACCGGGACGGCCATGATCCCGATCGTCGAGGCCGAGTACAGGACCGTGCTGAGGCTGGAGGCCCGCAGGAAGCTGTCGGCGGCGAAGGAGAAGAAGACGAACACCGCGGCGGCGCCGACCACAGCGCCCAGCTCCGGGCGGCCGAGCAGCCTGCGGACCAGGGAGGCGGGCGCCAGCCGTTCGTCCGCGGGGACGGCGGCGCTCATCGGCTGCCCCGCTTGATGAACGTCTCCAGCTCGGCCGATTCGGCGCCGGTGACGATCTGCGGGCCGGTGAGGACCGGGCGGCCCCCACCGAGGACGTCCGCGTTGTAGCGGTAGAGCCAGAGCAGGTCGACGGCCTCGTAGCCCTGGAGGTAGGGCTGCTGGTCGACGGCGAAGCCGAGGGCCCCGGACTTCAGGTCGCGCGCGACGGACTCGTTGAGGTCGAAGGTGTCCACCTCGGCCTTGCTGCCCGCCGCGTCCTTCGCCTTGACGGCGGTGGGGGCGAAGGGGGCGCCGAGGGTGACGATCGCGTCGACGGACGGGTCGGCCTGGAGCTTGGCCTGGAGGGCCGCCTGGACGGAGGGCATGTTGGTGCCCTCGACGTACAGGTTCTCCAGCGAGCCGCCGAAGGCCTTCTTCGCCCCGGCGCAGCGCTGCTCGTGGCCGACGTTGCCCTGCTCGTGCAGGACGCAGACGGCCTTCTTGCGGCCCCGCTTCGTCAGCTCCGCGCCGACCGCCTCGCCGGCGATCTCCTCGTCCTGGCCGATGTGGGTGAGCGCCCCGTACGCGGCGGACTGGGCGGAGCCGGAGTTCACGGTGACGACCGGGATGCCGGCCTTGACGGCCTTGGCGAGGACGTCCTTGAGGGCTTCCGGCTTGGCGAGGCTCACGATGATCCCGTCGACCTTCTGGTCGATGGCGTTCTGCACGAACTGGGCCTGCTGCTGGGCCTGGTCGTCATGGGCGTAGACGAAGTTGATGTTGTCCTTCGCCGCGGCCTCCTTGGCACCCTTCTGGACGATGTCCCAGAAGGTGTCGCCGTCGCCGGCGTGGGTGACCATGGCGAAGGTCCAGCGCGGGGTCGAGACCGCGGGCCGGCCCGCCTCGGCGGCCTTCGCCCGCTCCTCGGCGCGCTTGCCGCCCGTGCTGCTGCATCCCGCGAGCGAGGCTCCCAGCACCGCCGCGAGCACGGCGCCCACGACGCGTGCCCCTGTCCGAACCCTAGCCACGTCGCCGTGCCCTTCCCTCGTGCGTCCCGTCCGCCGTCATGCGGTCATTCCGGTTCCAGCCGCCCAGTATCCGCCACAGTGGACCATGCGGGACCATCGGGGCATGCGCGGGCAGATTGACAGGTCCCCCGTACGGGGTCACGTTGAGTGCATGCGCATCGGGCTCATCGGGACCGGCCGGATCGGCTCGTTCCACGCGGCGGCTCTGGCCCGCCACCGGGACGCGGGCTCGCTCCTGCTCGCCGACGCCGACTCCGCGCGGGCGGCGCGGCTGGCCGACCGCCTCGGGGCGACGGCCGCACCCACGGTCGAGCAGGTCTTCACCTGGGGCGTGGACGCGGTGGTGGTGGCGTGCGCCACCGACGGCCACGCGGAGCTGGTGGTCCGGGCGGTGCGGGGCGGGCTGCCGGTGTTCTGCGAGAAACCGGTCGCCCCGGACCTGGCCCGGACCCTGGCGGTGCTGCGCGAGGTGACCGCCCTGGGCGGTGTGCTCCAGGTGGGCTTCATGCGCCGCTTCGACGCGGGTTTCCGCACGGCCCGGGAGCTGGTCCGGTCGGGGGCGCTGGGCCGGCTGCACACCGTGCGGACGGCCACCTCCGACGCCGAGCCGCCCCCGGCCGCCTACCTGGCGACCTCCGGCGGGCTGTTCCGGGACTGCCTCGTGCACGACTTCGACATGGTCCGCTGGGTGACCGGCCGCGAGGTGGCCGAGGTCTACGCGGCCGGTTCCGACGCGGGGCCGGCCCGGTTCCGCGAGACGGGCGACGTCGACACGGCCGCGGCCGTCCTGACCCTCGACGACGGGACGCTGGTCACCTCGACCGGCACCCGCTGCAACGGCGCCGGGTACGACGTGCGGATGGAGCTGGCCGGGGAGCTGGACCAGGTCTCCGCCGGGCTGGACGACCGTACGCCGATCACCTCGACCGAACCGCACGGGCCGCCCGCGGCCGGCAAGCCGTGGACCGGCTTCCTGGAGCGGTTCGCGCCCGCCTACGAGGCGGAGCTGGCCGCCTTCGTACGGATGGTGCGCGGCGAGGGGCCCAATGCGTGCGACGGCCGGGAGGCGCTCGCCGCGCTGCGGGTGGCCGAGGCGTGCGAGCTCTCGCGCCGGGAGCGGCGCCGGGTGCGGCTGGAGGAGCTCCCGGACCTGTGAGCGGGGGGCTCCCGGTGGCGGCATGGGGGCCAGCGTACGGGCGCCCGCGGGTCCCGGCGGGTCCTGATCCGGCCAATCGTTCATCCGGCAGCGCGGCGCCCCCAGGCGGTACCCGCCAGGACCAGGGCGGCTCCGGTGAGCCCGAGCGGTCCGAGGTGCTCGCCGCCGATGGCGATGCCGGCGGCGGCCGCCCACAGCGGCTCGGTGCCGAGCAACAGGCTGACGCGGGACGGGGAGGTGCGGCGCACGGCCCACATCTGCACGAAGAAGGCGAAGAGGGTGCAGAAGACGGAGAGGAAGACCAGTCCGGCCCATTGGGCGGGGCCGAAGTCCGCCGCGGCGGCCCAGGGGGTGGCGCCGGTGCCGGGCAGGGCCGCCAGCAGGGCGAAGACGAGGACGGCGCCGCCGAGCTGGACGGTGGTCAGGGAGAGCGAGTCGGCGCCCCGGACGGCCTTGACCCGGGCCATCAGCAGGACGTGCAGGGTGCGGGCGAGGGCCGCGCCCAGGATCAGCAGGTCGCCGAGGCCCGGCGCGGTGAGGCCGCCGCCCTGGGTCAGGAGCACGACTCCCGCGACGGAGACGGCGGCGGCGCCGAGGAACGCGGCCGTGGGGCGGACCCGGCGGACGGCCGCCTCGGCGAGCGGGGTGAAGATCATGGTGAGGCTGATGATCAGCCCGGCGTTGGTGGCGGAGGTGTGGACGACCCCGTAGGTCTCCAGGAGGAAGATCCCGCCGAGCACCAGCCCCAGCAGGCCGCCCCCGCGCAGCTGGGCGGGGGTCAGGGCGCGCAGTCGCCGCCACCCGGCGAGGACCAGCAGGGGCAGGACGAGCGCGAAGCGCAGCACCAGGACGGCGATGACGGTGTGCGCGGTGGTGATGCCCTTGGCGGCGAGGTAGCTGCACCCCCACACGACGGCGACGGCCAGGACGGGCAGGTCGGCGTGCCAGGCCGGGCGGGGGGCGGGTCCGGTTGCGGGTCCGGTCTCGGTGCCGGTTGCGGGTCCGGCGGGGGCGGGCGGGGCCACGGTCACGGGCGTCTCCAGCGGCGGGAAGCGGGTGGAGACTTCGGCGGCTCGCACGTCTGCGGGGCCACGCTACCGGAGCCGATCATGGCGGGCGAGCCCTTTGCGGCCCGGCCGCGCGGGCCCGGCGGCCGCCCTCGTAGGATGCGGCCCATGGCCGACCTCTACGCCCTCGACCTCGCGCTGGACCTCGCCGAGGGCACTCCCGAAGCGGTGCTCGCCGAGGTCCGCCGCCACCTGGCGCCGCTCGCGGACGACGACGGCGACGGCGACGGCGACGGCGACGGCGACGGCGACGGGGGGCCGTACGACGAGCCGTACCCGCTGCTCGCCGGCCGCGGTCCGGCCCGGCGCGTCGGCGGCGTGCTCGTCGGCGAGTTCCTCCCGGCGGACCGCGGCGGCTGGGCGCTCACCGCCCGCCAGGAGCTCCACGAGGAGGAGCTTCCCGGGCTGGAGGACTTCCTGGCGGTGCTGGCGCCCCACGTCCGCCCGCCGGGCCCGGTCGGCTGGATCCGCCACTACGAGCACGAGGTCCCGGACCTGCTCGCCCTGCGCGGGCAGAGCGTGGTCCGGCTCGCACCGGAGGCGCGGTAGCCCACTCCCCGCGGTAGCTCACTCCCCGATCGTGCCGAAGGCGGCGCGGCCCGTGGGCCGGTAGGTGTGGATGGCCGTGCCGCGGGAGGTGGTGCGCGAGGACGTGAGCGCGCAGGCGGTCGGCAGGCCCCCGGTCGGGAACAGCCGGCGGCCGGCGCCCAGGAACACCGGGTAGACCAGCAGGTTCAGCTCGTCGACGAGGTCGCGGGCCAGCAGCCACTGGGCCAGCGCGCCACTGCCGTGGACCTGGAGCTCCCCCTCGGTCGCGTCCTTGGCCCGGACGACCTCGCCCGCCAGCTGCTCCCCGTCGATCACGGTGGTGCCGGCCCAGGCCGGTTCCCTGAGGGTGGTGGAGACCACGTACTTCGGCAGGCCGTTGAGGCGGCTCGCGATCGGGTCGTCCGGATCGGTCTGGCGCGGCCAGTACCCGGCGAAGATCTCGTACGTCCGGCGCCCGAGCAGGAAGGCGCCGGCGCGGTCGAACACCTCGGTGACGAACTCCCCCATGCCCTCGTCGGCGAACGGCACGAGCCAGCCGCCGTAGTCGAAGCCGCCGCTGCGGTCCTCGTCGGGCCCGCCGGGGGCCTGCATCACGCCGTCGAGGGTCAGGAAGGTGGTGAGGGTCAGCTTGCCCACGGGTCTGCGCTCCTTGGTCGGTCGTCCTTGCGCAGGTCCAGACTTCCCGGGATGGGCGGACTCGTCGGTGCGGCGCGCGAGGCACCCGCGCGATTCCCCGCCCGGTGTCCCCGGCCGGTTCCCCGCCCGGTATCCCGTCCGGGGAACGCCGCGGGGGCGCACCGCCGGGCGGTGCGCCCCTGCGGGCCGTGCGCGGCCCCGGGGGTGTCGGCCCCCGGGGCGGTTCGGATCGGGGTGCGTCAGCCGCCCAGTTCCCGGTGGCGGGCGGCGTGCGCGGCGGCGCCGGCCTCCGTCAGAGAGCCGTACAGGCGCAGCCGGGAGAAGCCGCCGTCCGGGAAGATGTCGATCCGCACGTGCGTGCCGACCGCCGGGGCGTCCAGTACGAAGCGGTGGTTGGTGTCGGGCTGGAGGCGGGTGCGCGGCAGGAACTCCGCCCACTCGCCCTCCTCGCCGGTCTTGACCGACAGCGAGGCCCAGCCGGCCGAGTTGCCCTTGAGGTAGGCGGTGTCGATCTCGACGGCGCGGATCTCGGACTCGGCGACGAGCTGGTAGCGGATCCAGTCGTTGCCGTTGTCGCGGCGGCGGGCGGTCTCCCAGCCGTCGTCCATCTTGCGGGAGCGGCCCGGGTTGATGGTGTTGGTCGGCGGGGAGTAGAAGCGGTTGGACGCGTCCTCCACCGAGCCGCCGTTCTCCAGCGCGACCACGTCGAAGGTGCCGAGCGCGGCGAGCCACTTCGGGTCGGTGCGGACCTCGCCGTAGACGCGCAGGCGGGCGATGCCGCCGTCGGGGTGCTGGTTGACGCGCAGGTGCGTGAAGCGCTGCTCGACGTTCACCTCGAAGCCGTTGGCCGCGTGGCCGCCGACCGGAGTGCGCTCGACGAGGGTCGTCCACTTGACGTCGTCGGAGAGCAGCTCCTCGGGCGTCGGGGAGCCGGCGACGGAGGCGGCCTGGACCGATACGGCCTGCGGCATGTTGCCGCGGAAGTGGGCGGTGTCGACCACGATGCCGCGGATGACGCCGGGGGCGCCCAGGCGGACGAGCGCCCAGTCGTGGTCCTCGGCGGTCGGCCAGGGCTGGGTGGCGCAGACGCCGCGGCGGCGGCGGGTCTCCCAGCCGTCCATGACCTTGCCCTTGTGGCCGAAGTCCTCGGGGTCGAAGTGCGCGGGCTCGGAGATCAGCAGGTTCTCGCGCTGGGCGAAGAACTCGTCGTTGGCCTCGATGACACCGGCGCCCAGCTCGCGGGCGGCGAGGTTCGCGTACTGGGTGAAGGGGAAGTCCGCGGTGCGGTAGTCCGCGTACGGGTCGCCGCCCCCGTACGGGTTCGCGTTGCCGGTGAAGGGGGCCGGTCCAGTTGAACGCTGCGCCACTGTCAGTTCTGCCTTTCGAGGAGGAGGCCCGTGGGCTCGGTCGGGGTGCCGTGGTCGGCGATCTGCCTGCCGCGCAGCCAGGTGGACTTCACGACGCCGTGCAGGGTCTTGCCCGCGTAGGCCGTGATCCGGTTGCGGTGGTGCAGTTCCGCGGGATCCACGGTGAAGGTCTCTTCGGGTGCCAGGACGGCGAAGTCGGCGTCGCGGCCGGCTTCGATCGCGCCCTTCTGCGCCAGCCCGGCGAGGGCGGCCGGGGCGGCGGACATCCAGCGCACGACGTCCTCCAGTGAGCGGCCGCGGCTGCGCGCCTCGGTCCAGATCGCCGGGAGGCCCAGCTGGAGGGAGGAGATGCCGCCCCACGCGGTGGCGAAGTCGCCGGTCTTGAGGTCGGCGGTGGAGGGCGAGTGGTCGGAGACGATGCAGTCGATGGTGCCGTCGGCGAGCGCGTCCCACAGGAGGTCCTGGTTGGCGGCTTCGCGGATGGGCGGGCAGCACTTGAACTCGGTCGCGCCGTCCGGGACTTCCTCGGCCGTCAGGGTGAGGAAGTGCGGGCAGGACTCGACGGTGATCCGGACGCCCTCGGCCTTGGCGGCGGCGATCAGCGGCAGCGCGTCGCTGGAGGACAGGTGCAGCACGTGCACGCGGGCGTCCAGCCGCCTGGCCTGGTCGATCAGGTTCTGGATCGCGGTGTTCTCGGCGTCCTTGGGACGGGAGGCGAGGAAGTCCGCGTACTTGGGGCCCGGGTTCTGCGGGGCCGACTCCAGGTGGTGCGGGTCCTCGGCGTGCACGATCAGCAGGCCGCCGAAGCCGGTGATCTCCGCGAGGGAGGTGGCGAGCCGCTCCTGGTCGAGCTCGGGGAACTCGTCCACGCCCGAGGGCGAGAGGAAGCACTTGAAACCGTAGACCCCGGCGTCGTGCAGCGGGCGCAGGTCCTTGACGTTGTCCGGCAGCGCGCCGCCCCAGAAGCCGACGTCCACGTGGGCCTTGGCCCGGGCGACGTCCTGCTTGACGCGGAGGTTGCCGACCGTGGTGGTGGGCGGCAGGGAGTTCAGCGGCATGTCGAGGATCGTGGTGATGCCGCCGGCCGCGGCGGCGCGGGTGGCCGTCCAGAAGCCCTCCCACTCGGTGCGGCCGGGGTCGTTCACGTGGACGTGGGTGTCGACCAGGCCGGGGAGCAGGACGTCGTCGCCGAAGTCCTCCAGCCGGGCTCCGTCCGGTACCTCGGCGTCGTGGGCCAGCACGGCCGTGATCTTCCCGCCGGCGACGGCCACCGAGGCGGCGCGCGTCCCCTCGGGGGTGATGACGCGCGTCGAGCGCAGTACCAGTTCCACAGCCACGTCGGACACCGGAACCTCCCCATCTACTTCCACAGAGCGAAATTCAACGTTCTGTTGACGGAGTCTTCCCGGCGATCCGGGACCCGTCAAGAGCGCCCGGACGGACCGCCCGCCCGCGCGGAGTGCACTTGGATGTTTCCACAGGATGGAATTAAGATTTCGCCATACAGAATGGAGCTACCGCCACCGGGAGCCGGGCGGTAACTTCGCGGGGGACGTCCGCCACCAGGACGAACCGCCTCTGACCGGCGGGGACGGCAGCTCCCTGCCCTAGGGCCGACGCCGACCGACCGGTAGGCTGCTTCCTTGCCTGCCAGCACCGAAAGGACCGCGCCCGTGCCGACGTCCAGCGCCAGCACCACCGACGCTTCCGCCAAGCCCACCGCCGCCAGCGGTGGCGTCCAGTCCCTTGAGCGCGCCTTCGATCTGCTCGAACGCATGGCCGACGCCGGGGGCGAGGTCGGCCTCAGCGAGCTCTCCGCCGCCAGTGGTCTGCCGCTGCCCACGATCCACCGCCTCATGCGCACCCTCGTGGCCTGCGGCTACGTCCGCCAGCAGCCCAACCGGCGGTACTCGCTCGGTCCCCGGCTGATCCGGCTCGGCGAGTCCGCGTCGCGGCTGCTCGGCACCTGGGCCAGGCCCTACCTGGCCCGCCTGGTCGAGGAGACCGGGGAGACGGCGAACATGGCCCTGCTGGACGGCGACGAGATCGTGTACGTGGCGCAGGTGCCGTCCAAGCACTCCATGCGCATGTTCACCGAGGTGGGCCGCCGGGTGTTGCCGCACTCCACCGGCGTCGGCAAGGCGCTCCTCGCCCACACCCCGGCCGACGAGGTACGGGCCCTGCTGGCGCGCACCGGGATGCCCGCGGCGACCGAGAAGACCATCACCACGCCCGAGGGCTTCCTGGAGGCCCTGGAGCAGGTCCGCACGGTGGGCTACGCCGTCGACGACAACGAGCAGGAGATAGGAGTCCGCTGCCTCGCCGTCTCCGTACCGAACTCGCCGACCGCCGCCGCGATCTCCATCTCGGGCCCGGCCGGCCGGGTGACCGAGGCGCTGACGGACTCGATCGTGCCGATCCTCAAGGGGATCGCGGACGAGCTGTCGGTGGTCCTGCAGAGCCAGAACCCGGCGTAGGCACCGGACGTACGAGCGCCCCGGCGCCCCCTCCCGCCGAGGGGGCGCCGGGGCGCTCGCGCGAGCCGGGGCCCTCGTGCTAGCCGGGGCCCGGGGCGCGCGTCAGGGGCCCGCGACCGGCTTCGCGAGGCGGCCGTCCGTCATGGTCGCCGTACGGTCCATCCGCTCCAGGTGGGCGTGGTCGTGGGTGACCAGCACCGTGGCGGTGGAGCGCTCGCGGGTCAGCGCGACGAGCAGGTCCAGGACGGCCGCGCCGCGCTCGTGGTCGAGGGCGCTGGTGGGTTCGTCGACCAGCAGCACGGAGGGCTCGTTCATCAGGGCGCGGGCGATGTTGACGCGCTGGCGTTGGCCGCCGGAGAGCTGGTGCGGGCGCTTGTCGGCCTTGTCGGCCAGGCCCACCGCGTCGAGCAGGTCCAGGGCCCGTCGGCGCAGCGGCCGGGCGGGCCGGCCGGACAGGTGGGCCATCACCTGGAGCTGTTCGGCGGCAGTGAGCGAGGCCGGCAGGTTCGGCTGCTGGAAGACGATGCCGATCTCCTCGCGCCGCAGCGCGGACTTCGCGGCGGCGCTGAGCCGGCCAGTGTCCCGGCCCGCGACGACCACCCGGCCGGCGTCCGGGGTGACCAGCGTGGCGGCGACGGCGAGCAGGCTGGACTTGCCGGAGCCGGACGGTCCCGTGACGGCCGTCAGCGTGCCCGCCGGCACCTCCAGGGAGACCGCGTCCAGGGCGGTGAGCCGGCCGTCGCCGTCGGGGTAGGTGAGCGTGACGTCGTGGACGGTCAGGGTCATCGGGTGCTCCCGAGTGCGGTCAGCGGATCGACGGCGGTGATCCGCCGGACGGACAGGGCGGCGCCCAGCGCACCGAGCGCGATCAGGATCGCGGCGGGGACCAGCACGGTGGCCGCGTCGAGCACGAAGGGCACGTCGCCCCCGCCGATCAGGGCGCCGAAGCCCGCCGTGAGGGCGGTGCCCAACCCGGTGCCGGCGGCGAGCACGACCACGGCCTGGCCGAGTGCGTCCTTGAGCAGGTAGGGGGTGGAGGCGCCCAGCGCCTTCAGGACGGCGATGTCGCCGCTGCGCTGGATCGTCCACACCGTGAAGAAGGCCCCGGTGACGAGGGCGGAGATGGCGAAGAGGAATCCGCGCATCAGCTGGAGCGAGCCGTTCTCGGAGCTGTAGGAGCCGATGGCGCCCAGCGCGTCGTCGACGCTCAGGGTGCGCGTCCCGGCCGCGGCGTCGCCGGCGGCGATGTCGGCGCCAGCGCCGGAAGCGTCCAGGGCGACGACGGTGGCGAGGGTGTCGGGCGTGCCGGGGGACGCGCCGGGGTTCCCGACGTGCTGCCAGTCGCCGAGGTCCGTCCAGACCACGGGGGTGTGGCTGAAGGCCGCGGTGCCGGAGACGGCCGCGACGGTCAGTTCGAGCCGGCCGATCCTGACCTTCCCTCCGGCGGCGAGGCCGCCGAGCTCCCCGGCGGCCTTCTCCGTCAGCACCACCCCGCCCCGGGCGAGGCCGGACCCGCGGGGTGCGAGCCGGCCGGCCGCCTCGACGCCGAAGACGGAGACGGCGGCGGTCCGCTCACCCGAGACGGCGTTCGCGGTGCGGATGCCGATCGGCTCGGCCGACCTCACCCCGCGGCGTTCCCGCCACGCCAGCCAGGACTTCTCCGGCACCTGGGAGTCGGTGAAGGACACCTCCCGGCCGCCGGGCGGCGCGGCGAACGCCAGGTGCGAGGCGGGCAGGCCGGTGACGGCCGAGACGTTCTCCCGGGCCAGTCCCGAGGTCAGCCCGGACAGCAGGCCGACCAGCAGCGTGATCAGCAGCACGACCGAGCCCATGAGGGCGAAGCGGCCCTTGGCGAACCGTAGATCTCTCCATGCGACGAACATGTCCCCCACCCTGGTGTTCCGCGCGGACGCACCGCATCGCGCCACAGTGGCGATCCTCGGGCCGAAGGGACCGCCCTGACATCAATCCTTTGGTTGACCGGGGCCGGCTGCCGCCCACTTACGCTGGTCAGGCCATGGCTGCTCCGGAACCGCGCTCGCCGACCCCCGTCTCCCGCGTCCTGCGCCTGTGCCTGCACGCCCTGCTCCTCGGGCTGCTCGCGCTCGCCGCCGGCCGCGCCCTCGCCGACGCCGCGCCCCGGGCCGGGTGGGTCGCCGCCGCCTGCGCGCT
The DNA here is from genome assembly GCF_042716505.1 of Streptomyces sp. NPDC058674. Classification (NCBI taxonomy): domain Bacteria; kingdom Bacillati; phylum Actinomycetota; class Actinomycetes; order Kitasatosporales; family Streptomycetaceae; genus Streptomyces; species Streptomyces sp. NPDC058674. The sequence continues at coordinate 18,286 of NZ_JBHXSC010000075.1, read as the reverse complement.
GTTCGCCGCCGTGTACGCGGCGGGCGTACGGGCCCCCGTGGTGCACCGCTCGCCCCGCGCCGGGACCCTCTGGCTGGCCGGGCTCGGCGCGGCCTGGGCCGGCCTGCTGACGGTCTCCCCCGACGGGCTGTGGATCGCCTTCCCGCTGTACTTCCTGGAGCTGCACCTGCTGCGGCTGCGCTGGGGCGTGGCGGCTGTCGCGGCGACCGCCTGCGCGGCGATCGCGGGCTTCCTCGCGCACAGCGCCGCCGCGACCCCGGGGGCGTTCCTGGGGCCGCTGCTGGGCGGGGCCGTGGCGGTGGCGACCGTACTGGGCTACCAGGCGCTGTACCGCGAGAGCGAACGCCGGCGGGAGCTGATCGAGGAGCTCATCGCGACCCGGGCCGAGCTGGCCGCTGCCGAGCGGGGCGCCGGAATCCTGGCCGAGCGCGAGCGGCTGGCGCGGGAGATCCACGACACGCTCGCCCAGGGGCTGTCCTCGATCCAGCTGCTGCTGCGGGCGGCCGAGCGCGCGCTCGCCGAGGAGCCGCCCGGCGCGCCGCCCCAGGACGCCCGCACACCCCAGAACGCCCGCGCGGCGCGGGGCGCACCTGCCGCCGCCGGTCCCGGCGAGGGGCGGGCGGCGGCGCTGGTGCACATCGGCCGGGCCCGGGAGGCCGCGCAGGAGAACCTTGCGGAGGCGCGCCGGTTCGTCCGGGCGCTCACGCCGCCGGACCTGGAGCACGGCTCCCTCGCCGCCGCCCTGGAGCGGTTGTGCTCGGGCGTGCCGGGGCCGCGGGTCCGGTTCTCCCTCAGCGGCGCCCCGCGGGTGCTGCCGACCCCGTACGAGGTGGCCCTGCTGCGGATCGCGCAGTCGGCGCTGGCCAATGTGGTGCGGCACGCGCGGGCGGGGCGCGCCGAGATCACCCTGACCTTCATGGACACCTCGGTGACGCTGGACGTCGTGGACGACGGACGGGGCTTCGAGCCCTCGTCGGCTGCCTCCGGGGGCGGGGGCTTCGGACTGCCCGCGATGCGCTCGCGGGCCGAGACCCTGGGCGGGCTGTTCACCGTGGAGTCGGACCCGGGCCAGGGCACCGCCGTGGCCGTCACCCTGCCGCTGCCCGCGGAGGCCCTGCGATGACGATCCGGCTGCTGCTGGCCGACGACCACCCGGTGGTGCGGGCCGGGCTGCGCGCCGTGCTGGACACGGAAGCGGACTTCGCGGTGGTGGCGGAGGCCGCGACCGCCGAGCGGGCGGTGGAGCTGGCGGCCGCGACGGCGGTGGACGTGGTCCTGATGGACCTCCGGTTCGGGACCGGCATGCACGGCTCGGAGGCGACGGCCCGGATCACGGCCCGGCCGGACGCTCCCCGGGTGCTGGTCCTGACCACGTACGACACGGACGGGGACATCCTGGCGGCGGTGGAGGCGGGGGCCTCGGGGTACCTGCTCAAGGACGCCCCGCCGGAGGAGCTGGCGGCAGCCGTGCGGACGGCTGCCGCGGGCCAGTCGGCGCTGGCGCCGGCGGTGGCGCTGCGGCTGATGGACCGGCTGCGGACTCCGGCGGAGGCGCTGACGAAACGGGAGCTGGAGGTCCTCCAACTGGTGGCGGACGGCCTGTCGAACCAGCAGGTCTCCAAGAGGCTCTTCCTCAGCCAGGCCACCGTCAAGTCCCACCTGGTCCACATCTACGCCAAGCTCGGCGTGGACTCCCGCACCTCGGCGGTGGCCGCGGCGGGCAGCCGACGGCTGATCCGCACCCCGTAGGAAACGGGAACAGCCCGGCCGGTACACCGGGCCGCGGTCGGGCGGGCACCGGCGCCCGCGGGCGGTCCGGCCGGCCGGCGGTCGGGCCGGCGGTCCGGCCGCCGGCGGCTACGCGACCCAGTGCGGGCGGTCCACCCCCGAGGTGAGCGGGACCCCGTCGTGGAAGGCGGCCGCGAGCCGGCGCACGCCCTCGTCCAGACGGTCCGGGGGGAGCGTGTACGGGATCCGCAGGCGGTGTTCGAAGGTGCCCGGGTCCACTCCGAAGCGGGCGCCGCGGCCGATGTGGACCCCGGCCGCGGCGGCCCGCTCCGAGAGGGCGGAGCCGACCGGCTCCCCGAGGTCGACCCAGAGCGAGAGGCCGCCCGGCGGCAGCTGCCAGGACCACTCCGGGACGTGCCGCCGGAGCGAGCCCACCAGCGCCTCGCGCCCGATCCTCAGCTGGTCGAGGCGGAGGGGCAGGGACCGGTCCAGGCCGGCCATCAGCGGGAGCGCCACCAGCTGGTCCAGGACGGATCCGGTCATGTCGGCAGCGACCTTCAGCGTCGTCAGCTCGGTGATCATCTTGGCGCCGGTGCGGATCCAGCCCGCCCGCAGGCCGCCCCAGTGGGTCTTGCTGAGCGAACCGATGGTGATCACGTGGTCGGCGCCGCCGCGCGGGGCGAGCGAGGCCAGCGGCGGGGGCGCCGGCACGTCCAGCGCGATGTCGGCGATGGTCTCGTCCACCACCAGCCAGGTCCCGGTGGCGCGCGTCGCCGCGAGCAGCCGCAGCCGCTGCTCCGGCGGCATCAGCGCGCCCGTCGGGTTCTGGAAGTCGGGGATCGCGTACGCCAGCCGCGGCACGGTCTGGCGCAGCGTGGACTCGGCGATCTCCATGTCCCAGCCCGCGTCGGAGACGGCGACGGATACGGTGCGCAGCCGCGCGTGGCGCAGGGCGTCGAGGGCGTTGGCGTACGTCGGGTTCTCGGTCACCACCCGGTCCCCGGGCCGGCAGAGCAGGCTGACGACCAGCGAGAAGGCCTGCTGGGCCCCGGCGGTGACCAGGATCTGCTCGGGGCGGGTGGGCAGTCCGCGCCGGGTGAACCGATCGGCGACGGCGGCCCGCAGGTCGGGCAGGCCGAAGGGGTGGTAGCCGGGGGTTCGGGCCGCGGCGGGGAGCCGGGGCGCGGCCCAGGCCAGTGCGTCGGCCAAGGTGCCGTCCGGGGCGCCCATCGCGGCGATGGCCAGGTCGATCCCCGGGTCGTCGTCGCCGTGGCCGCCCGTCCCGATGACCGCGTGGGCGCCGACCGGGCCGTGGCCCTCCGGGAGCTCGGTCCAGGTTCCCGAGCCCCGGCGGCTGCGTACGTAGCCGCTCTCGCGCAGCAGGTCGTAGGCGCCGGTGACGGTGGCCCGGCTGGCGCCGACGGCCTCGGCGAGCTCGCGCTCCGCGGGCAGCCGGACGTGCAGGGCGATCCGGCCGTCGAGGATCAGGGTGCGGACGGCGTCGGCGAGCGCCCGGTAGCCGGGGCGGGCCAGGACGGAGTCCGGCAGCAGGGCAGCAAGCTGCCGGCTGCCCATCACCCGGTCCACCGTGTGGACCACTCGCCCGTTTGCCATGCCAACCTCCCCTGATTGGCTCTGACGGCCAGGCCAATCCGGGACCAGACTCGCCTTGCTGGTCCCCGATGGGCAAGGAGCCGCCGAAGATGTTGACCGACCGTGACGAACGCGCCCTGCTGGCGCGTGCCGAGAGCCGGATCTGCGAACCGCCGCGGATCGCGGCCGCGGTGGCCGCCGTGCGCCGCGCCCTGGCCGGGCTCCGGTCGTCGGCCCGCACGCGGCGCGGGGTCGCCCCAGTACAAGAGCGAGAATCGGTGCCATGCCAGCCCACACCACTCGGTCGTCCCGCACCCCACGGTCATCCCACACCACGCGTCCCGCCGGTTCACCGGTGATCGCCGGCCTGCTCCTCGCGGCGGGCGGCGGGCGCCGCCTCGGCGGCCGGCCCAAGGCCCTGCTCCCCTACCGCGGCCGCCCGCTGGTCGAGAACGCCGTACGGGTTCTGCGCGAGGCGGGCTGCGGTCCGCTGCACGTGGTGCTCGGCGCCTCGGCGGCTGAGGTCCGGGAGCGGGCGGACCTCGCCGGGTGCGTGGTCGTCGACAACCCGGACTGGGCGCAGGGCATGGGCTCTTCGCTGCGCGTCGGGCTCGCCTCCCTCGCCGGCACGGACGCCCGCGCGGCCCTGGTGTCGCTGGTCGACCAGCCGGGCATCGGGCCCGCCGCCGTGACCCGGGTGCGCGAGGCGTACCGCTCCCCCGCGAGCCTGGTGGCGGCCGCGTACGGCGGGGAGCGCGGCCATCCCGTGCTCTTCGGCGCGGACCGCTGGGCGGACGTCACCGCGACGGCGACGGGTGACAAGGGCGCGCGGGTGCACCTGGCGCGGCACGCCGGGGAGCTCGTACTGGTGGAGTGCGGGGACGTCGCGGAGGCCTTCGACATCGACACGCCGCCCGACCTGGCGCGTCTGGCCTGAGCGGGGCGTGACGGCCGTGGCACCGAGGGCCACCGGGGGGCGGAATATGTCGACCCGGAGAATCTCGACATCAACAAACCATTGAACTTCCACCATGAGGAAATTACTATCCACTGGTCAGAAGCGCCCTGAACCCACAGACGGCGCCCGCGACCGTAGTCCGGAACTCTCCACACCCGGCGGCACTGCGTGCCGTCTTGCGCGAGCATTCCCCGCGGCCGCCAGGCACCGCCGCTGAAGGAGTGACAGATATGTCCGCACCAGCGCCGTCCCCGCTGGCCATCGTCGACGCCGAGCCCCTGCCCCGGCAGGACGAGGTCCTCACCGAAGCGGCCCTCGTCTTCGTCGCCGAGCTCCACCGGCGGTTCGCCCCCCGCCGCGCCGAGCTCCTCGCCCTGCGCGGAGAGCGCCGCGCCGAGATCGCCCGGACCTCCACCCTCGACTTCCTCCCGGACACCGCACAGGTCCGCGAGGGGGACTGGAAGGTGGCCCCGGCCCCGGCCGCGCTGAACGACCGCCGGGTGGAGATCACCGGGCCGACGGACCGCAAGATGACCATCAACGCCCTGAACTCGGGCGCCCGGGTCTGGCTCGCCGACTTCGAGGACGCCTCCGCCCCCACCTGGGAGAACGTCGTCCTCGGCCAGCTCAACCTGATCGACGCCTACGAGCGCCGCATCGACTTCACGGACCCGCGCACGGGCAAGGCGTACACCCTGAAGCCCGCCGACCAGCTCGCCACCGTCGTGATGCGGCCCCGCGGCTGGCACCTGCAGGAGCGCCACCTGCGGTTCGAGGGCGCCCCGGCCTCGGGCTCGCTGGTCGACTTCGGCCTGTACTTCTTCCACAACGCGCAGCGCCTGATCGACCTCGGCAAGGGCCCGTACTTCTACCTGCCGAAGACGGAGTCGCACCTGGAGGCGCGCCTCTGGAACGAGATCTTCGTCTTCGCCCAGGACTACGTCGGAATCCCGCAGGGCACCGTCCGGGCGACCGTCCTCATCGAGACGATCACCGCCGCGTACGAGATGGAGGAGATCCTCTACGAACTGCGCGACCACGCGGCCGGACTGAACGCGGGCCGCTGGGACTACCTCTTCTCGATCGTCAAGAACTTCCGCGACGGCGGCGAGAAGTTCGTCCTGCCGGACCGCAACGCGGTGACCATGACGGCCCCGTTCATGCGGGCGTACACCGAACTCCTGGTGCGCACCTGCCACAAGCGCGGCGCGCACGCCATCGGCGGCATGGCGGCCTTCATCCCGTCCCGCAAGGACGCTGCGGCCAACAAGGTCGCCTTCGAGAAGGTCAAGGCCGACAAGGACCGCGAGGCGGGCGACGGCTTCGACGGCTCCTGGGTCGCCCACCCCGACCTGGTCCCGATCGCGATGGCCTCCTTCGACGCGGTGCTCGGCGAGAAGCCGAACCAGAAGGACCGGCTGCGCGAGGACGTCTCGGTGGCTCCGGGCGAGCTCATCGCGATCGACTCCCTGAACGCCCGGCCCACGTACGACGGCCTGCGCAACGCGGTCCAGGTCGGCATCCGCTACATCGAGGCCTGGCTGCGCGGTCACGGCGCCGTCGGCATCTTCGGGCTGATGGAGGACGCGGCCACCGCCGAGATCTCCCGCTCGCAGATCTGGCAGTGGATCAACGCCGGCGTCGTCTTCGAGAACGGCAAGACCGCCACCGCGGAGCTGACCCGCGAGATCGCCGCCGCCGAACTGGCCGCCATCCGCGCCGAGGTCGGCGAGGAGGCCTTCGCCGCCGGCCGGTGGCAGCAGGCACACGACCTGCTCCTCAAGGTCTCCCTGGACGCCGACTACGCGGACTTCCTCACCCTCCCCGCCTACGACCAGCTGGTCGGCTAGCCCCACTGGATCCGGCCGAATCGCACAGCGGCCGGACACCGCCGGCTCCGCCCCCGTCGCCCCCGCGGCACGGGGGCGGAGCCGTCCGCGTCCCCGGGGAGCCGACGACGCCCCGGCTCCGACGCCCCGGGGCCGGCTCGGGCAGGACACCGCGCCTCCCCCGCATCCCGCGGCCCCGGCGCACCTCCGGCCCCTCCGGCCCGAACGACCGATCGGTCGTTATTCCATCGTGACCGCCGGCTACCTAGCGGTAACAAGGCGCGGCGTGTCACCTTTCCGGTTGCCACCGGCCGGCGGTACCCCCACCTTCCGCGCCATGCAACGGAGTTGCTCCCTCCTCCGGCATGGCCGACCGCAGGAGTCCCGTTGTGATCGGTTTCCGCAACGCCAGCAAGGACCGGACCCGCAGCCGTGTGCGACGGCTCGCCCGGGCCGGACTGGTCCTCCCGCTCGCCGCCGGCACGCTGCTGGCCGGCGGCGTCGGCGCCTCGGCGGCCGGCTCCGGAAGGGGCCCCACCGCCGTGGTGTCCCTGGGCGACAGCTACATCTCGGGCGAGGCCGGCCGCTGGAAGGGCAACAGCCTGACCAACACCGGCAGCAGGAACGCGACCGACCGCGCCTGGGTCTCCGGCAGCGCCTACGACCCCGGGAAGGTGTACGGGACGACGGCCGGCGGGTGCCACCGGTCCGACTCCGCCGAGGTGCGCAGCGCCGGCCCGATCGCCGACGTCGCCGTCAACCTGGCCTGTTCCGGAGCGACTTCGCAGAACGTCTTCCGCGCCTCCAACGGCGGAGTGTCCTTCAAGGGCGAGGCCCCGCAGGCCGACCGGCTCGCCGCCGTCGCCGCGGACCACGACGTCAAGGTCATCGCCCTGTCCATCGGCGGCAACGACCTGGGCTTCGCCGACATCATCACGGCGTGCGCCTACGACTTCGTCCTGTGGGGCTCCTACTGCCACGACGACCAGCAGTACGGCGTGGACCAGAGGATCGACCGGGTGACGGCCGACGTCGGCAAGTCCGTCGACGAGGTGCGGGCGGTGATGCGCGCGGCCGGGTACACCGACGCCTCGTACCGGATCGTGCTGCAGTCCTACCCCTCGCCGATCCCCCGCGGGGCCGAGAACCGGTACCCGCAGAGCGACTGGAGCCGGGTGAACACCGGCGGCTGCCCCTTCTGGAACCGGGACTCGGACTGGGCCCGGGACTCGCTCGTGCCGCAGATCGCGGGCCGCATCAAGGCGGTGGCGGCGGCCAAGGGCGTGCAGTTCCTGGACCTGCGGGACATGTTGCAGGGCCGCGAGGTGTGTGCCAGGGCGAGCAAGCACGTCAGCCCCGCGGTCCCCGCGTCGGCGAGGACCAGCGAGTGGGCCCGGTGGATCGACAGCAGCGAGACCCAGGGGCCGGTCCAGGAGTCCATGCACCCCAACCACTTCGGCCAGCTGGCCGCGGGGCGCTGCCTTGCCCTGGTGACCGCCCAGCCGGCCGGCAGCGGCTTCTCCTGCAAGAACACCGCCGGAGCGGATGAGACGGGGATGTACCTCACCCCGGCTCCGTAGTCCGGATGCCGGGGTGATCCCGCGGTGAACGCCGGTACGGCGGTGCGTACGCCACGCCCGCAGCGGGTGGCGTGCGCACCGCCGTACCGGTCGGCGCCCTCCGGGCCGGGGCGGGCCCGGTCAGTGCACCGCCACCGGTTCCGGGGCGACGGCCTGCGCGGCGCCCTTCCCGGCGCCGAGGTGGTTGAAGGCCAGGTTCAGCAGGATGGCCACCACGCAGCCGGTGCTGATGCCGGAGTCGAGGACGACCAAGAGGTCCTCGGGGAAGGCGTGGTAGAACTCCGGCGCGGCGATCGGGATCAGGCCGATGCCGACCGAGGCGGCGACGATCAGGGCGTTCTCGCCCCGCTCCATGGCCGCGCCCGCCAGGGTCTGGATGCCGCTGGCCGCGACGGACCCGAAGAGGACGATGCCCGCGCCCCCGAGGACCGGCAGCGGAACCAGCGCGATCACCGAGGCGGCCATCGGGCACAGGCCCAGCAGGATCAGGATGCCGCCGCCCGCGGCGACGACGAACCGGCTGCGCACCTTCGTCATGGCGACCAGCCCGATGTTCTGGGCGAAGGCACTGCACATGAAGCCGTTGAACAGGGGGCTTATCGCACTGCCGAGGGTGTCGGCGCGCAGGCCGCCCTCGATGGTCCTGGCATCGGCTGGCCGGCCGACGATCCTGCCCAGGGCCAGGATGTCGGCGGTGGACTCGGTCATGCAGACGAGCATGACGATGCACATCGAGATGATGGCGGCGACCTGGAACTGCGGTGCGCCGAAGTGGAAGGGGGTCGGGAAGCCGACGACGGCCGCGTTCTTGATCGCGTCGAAGCCGGTCATGCCCAGCGGGACGGCGATGAGCGTGCCCGCGACCAGGCCGAGCAGGATGGATATCTGCTGGAGGAAGCCGCGCAGGAACTTGCGCATCAGCAGGACGATCACCAGCGTGAGGGCGGCCATGCCGATGTTCTTCATCGAGCCGTAGTCGGCGGCGGTGCTGTTCCCGCCCTGCGACCAGTTGAAGGCGACCGGCAGGAGCGAGACACCGATTAGGGTGATGACCGTTCCCGTCACGACGGGCGGGAAGAAGCGGACCAGTTTGCCGAAGTAGGGGGCGGCGAGGAAGCCGACGACGCCGGCGACGATGATCGCGCCGAAGATGACCGGGATGGCGTTGTCCCCCTCCCCCTTGCCGATGGCGATCATCGGTGTCACACCGGCGAAGGAGACGCCGTTGACGAAGGGGAGCTTCGCGCCGATCTTCCAGAACCCGAGGGTCTGGAGGAGGGTGGCGAGGCCGGCGGTGAAGAGCGAGGCGCCCATCAGGAAGGCGGTCTCGGCGGCGGAGAGCCCGACGGCGGGGCCCACGATCATGGGCGGGGCGACGACACCGGCGTACATGGCGGCCACGTGCTGGAGACCGCTCGTGAACATTTTCAGCGGAGGCAGGGTCTCGTCGACCGGGTGCTTCTCCTCCGGTACTGCGACTGCGTCTTTGCGAAACCTGGGCGTTGCGGCCACGGCTTCCTCCGGTCGGTTAACACGTCGGCAGGGACGTGGGTGTCTTGGAGGTGGTGCGAAAGCGGTGCGAGTCGAGCTGATTCAGTAGTGGTCGCGGTACGGCGCGTAGGCGACGCAAGCGATGCGGAAACGATTCGCCCAAACCGGTTCCGCGCGGTGGTTCCGTGCGAGTGAGCCGGGTGTGCCGTGGCAGTGGCCCGGTGGGTGCTCCGTGTGCTGCGAGCGGCACGAGTGACCGCCCCCGGGGGCGCCTTCGGATGTCCTCGGGCGCTTCCCGGGAACGGCTGCCGACGGACCCCGCTCGGGTCCGCGGCCGCCGGCCGGGGGCCGTCCCCCCCGGCCGGACTCCGTGGGATCAGGCCTGCGCGGAAAGACGCGCGAGGCGCTGGGCCTCTTCCCGCGTGGACACGGCGATGGCGTCCTCGTCGGCGAAGAGGAGTCGGTTGTTCTCGACGATCTGCTTGCCGTTGACCAGCGAGAGGGTGACCGGTGCGGCCGCACCGAAGACGAGCGCGGTGACCGGGTCGGCGATGGAGGAGTGGGCCAGCGTGCTCAGGTTCCACATCACCAGGTCGGCGCACTTGCCGACCTCGAGCGAGCCGATGTTGTCGGCGCGGCCGAGGACCTGGGCGCCGCCGTACGTCCCCAGGCGCAGGGCCTGGCGGGCGTTCAGCGCGCGCTCGCGGTGCACCGGGTTCAGCCGGTTGATCAGCAGCGCGTTGCGCAGCTCGGTGTGCAGCTCGCCGGACTCGTTGGAGGCGGTGCCGTCCACGCCCAGGCCGACCGGTACGCCGGCGGCGAGCATGTCCGGTACGCGGGCGATGCCGGCGGCCAGACGGGCGTTGGAGGACGGGCAGTGCGCGACACCGGTCTTGGTGCGGGCGAACGCGGCGATGTCGGAGTCGTTCATGTGGACGCTGTGCGCCATCCACACGTCCTCGCCGAGCCAGCCGGTCGACTCGAAGTAGTCGGTCGGGCCCATGCCGAACAGTTCCTTGCAGAACTGCTCCTCCTCGACGGTCTCGCTGCCGTGCGTGTGCATGCGCACCCCGAGGCGGCGGGCCAGCTCGGCGCCCTGCTTGAGCAGCTCGGTAGAGACCGAGAAGGGGGAGCAGGGGGCGACGGCGACCTGGGTCATCGCGTCGAAGGAGTGGTCGTGGTGCTTCCTGACGGTCGCCTCGGTGTCGGCGAGCGCGCCTTCGAGGGTCTCCACGGCGTGGTCCGGCGGCAGGCCGCCGTCCTTCTCGCTGCGGTCCATGGAGCCTCGGGCGAGGGTGAAGCGGACGCCCATCTCGGACGCGGCGCGGATGATCGAGCCGGAGAGGTCGCCGGAGCCCTTGGGGAAGACGTAGTGGTGGTCCATGGCGGTGGTGACGCCGCCCTTGGCCATCATCGCCAGGGAGCCCTGCGCGGCCGTGTACGTCATCTGCTCGTCGATGCGCGCCCAGGTCGGGTACAGCGCGACGAGCCAGTTGAAGAGGTTGTGGTCGGTGGCCAGACCACGGGTGATCCACTGGTAGAAGTGGTGGTGGGTGTTGACCAGACCCGGGGTGACGAGGTGACCCGTGCCGTCGATGCGGCGGACCACGTTGTCGAGGTTCTCGGGGGCCCTGCCCGCACCGATCGACTCGATCTTGTTGCCGGCGACGACCACGTGGCCCGAGGCGTACTCGGTGTCGTTCGCGTCGACGGTCGCAATCGCACAGTTCTCGATGACGATGCGCTCTACTGCGCCGTCAAGGGCTGCCGATGCTGCCATGGGACTTCCTCGTGCTTTCAGTGGCGGTGCGGGCACGGCAAAGCCCTGGGGATTTGAGTGCCGGAGCCGGGGGCCTTGACAGCTGACAGTACTGCCGCCCCGTGTGGTGCGTCCGGGTGCCGATTCAGGAAGTGAGAGGTGTCGTGTCCCGGGGCCACTGCGGAGCCCCGGGACACGGGTGCCGGATCAGAGGTTGGTCATGTCCACGGGGATGCGGGCGTCGACGCCGTCCCGGAGGACGGTGGCCTCGATCAGACCGTACGGGCGGTCCGCGGCGAAGTACACCTCGTTGTCGTTCTTGAGGCCGAAGGGCTCCAGGTCCACGAGGAAGTGGTGCTTGTTCGGGAGCGAGAAGCGGACCTCGTCGATCTCCGAACGGTGGTTGATGATGCGCGAACCCATCTGGTAGAGGGTCTGCTGCAGCGACAGGGAATAGGTCTCGGCGAAGGCCTGCAGCATGTGCTTGCGGGTCTCGGCGTAGGACTTCTCCCAGTTGGGCATCCGCTGCTCGTCATCGGACCACGCGAAGCGCCAGCGAGCCGATACCTGGGTCGCCAGGATGCGGTCGTAGGCCTCCTTCAGCGTCGTGTACTTGTCCTTCACGTACCCCCAGAACTCGGAGTTCGTGGAGTTCATGACGGTCAGGTCCTTGAGGCCGGAGATGACCTCCCAGTTCTTGCCGTCGTACGTGATCTGGGTGACGCGGGTCTCCATGCCCTCGCGGACGAAGGAGTGGTTCACCTCGTCGGCGCCGATGAACTTGGAGTTCGCGTCCGAGGTGGCGATCCGGGACCAGGAGTACTCCTCGATCCGGATGCGCGCCTTGTGGATCGGCTCCTGGCTGTTGACGAACCAGCGCGCCAGGTGGATGCCGAACTGCTCGGCGGACTCGATGCCGTACTCCTTGGCGAACGCGTACACCGTGTTCTTGGTGGTGTCCGTCGGCAGGACGTTGGCGTTCGAGCCGGAGTAGTGGACGTCGTCCATGTCGCCGGAGAGGGCGACCGAGACGTTCAGGTCCTTGATGTGGTGGGTGTCGCCGTCCCGCGTGATCTTGACGACGCGGTTCTCTGCTTTGCCGTACTGGTTCTGGCCGAGAATCGTGGCCATGCTAGCTCCCTCGGTAAACGGAGTAGCCGAACGGGTTGAGCAGCAGCGGTACGTGGTAGTGCTCGCCGGGGGTGACAGCGAAGGTGATCGTCACTTCCGGAAAGAACGCACCGCTGTCCCTTACGCGGGGGGCGTCCTGCTGCGCCTCGGCTTGCTTCTTTGCACTGTGCTTATTGGAGAAGTACGTCTCGGTCTCGAAGTCGAGACGCACGTGGGTGGTGCCCTCCGGCAGGGCCGGCAGGTCCTTGCAGCGCCCGTCCGCATCGGTGGCGGAGCCGCCCAGGGCCGCCCACGCGCCGCCCGGCCCCGTACGGGCCGACAGCGAGATGGCGACGCCCTCGGCGGGCTTGCCGATGCTGGTGTCCAGGATGTGCGTGGACACCGACGCGGTGGTCTCGGTGCTCATCGTCAGGTCACTCTCCTTCTGCGAGTCGGGTCAGGCGGATCTTGTTGATCTTGACGAGTTCGCCGCGGGCGGTTTCCCGCTCCTGCTCCGGCGAATTGTCGATCCGGACCTTGACCGCGTCCCGCATGAACTCACCGGTCGCACCGGTGGCGCAGATGAGGAAGACGTGGCCGAACTTCTCCTGGTACGCCAGGTTCAGCTCCAGGAGCTCGTGCTTCAGCTCCTCCGAGGCACCGGCCATACCGCGCTGCTCGCGGGCGGAGGTCGGGTCTCCCGGCTTCGGTCGGCCGATCGGCGCGTGGCCTCCCATGGCCTCGCCCAGGTCCTCGGCGGTGAGCTCCGCCATGGCGGCCTCGTTGGCCGAGAACAGGGACTCGACGGTGGTGAAGGGGCGCTGGGCGAGCAGCTTGGCGCCCCATGCCGAACTGGCGCACACCTCGTGCAGTTCGGCCGCGGCCGCGCTGTCGTCCAAGGCGTTGAACCGGGTGAGACCCGGGGTCGGACTCGAAGTCACGGTAGGCCTCCGTGGCCTGTTGTTGCTTTGACGGGCTGCGCATAGCTAACGCTCTCGACCACACGGCGTCAACACTTTGTTGAAACTTCCCGTACACAAAAGCCGCCGCCCGGATGAATGGGGCGGCGGCTCGTCACCTTCGGTGACGCGGCGTTTACGCTTGGCTGTTCTTGTTCGGGTTTTCCCTGTTCAGGTAGTTGTAGACCGTGAAACGGCTTACGCCCAGAGCGCCGGCCACCGTCTCCACGCCGTGCCGCACGGAGAAGGCGCCCCGCGCCTCCAGTATCCGTACGACGTCCTGCTTGGACTTCCGGTCCAGCTGCGCCAACGGCACGCCGTGCCGGCGTTCCAGGGCGGCCAGGATGTGGTCCAGCGAATCCGACAGCTGGGGCAGGCGCACGGCCAACAGCTCCTGACCCTCCCAGGTGAGCACGACGTCGTCGGGCTGCGCCAGGGACGGATCCATCAGCTCGCCGCCCATCGCGTCCACCAGCGGCTTGACCGCGGCGACGAAGGGGTGGTCGCGGGGCTCGGTCACGGCGCGTCCCCCCCGATCACGTTGACCTGGAGCGACACGCGCGTGGCGCCGGCTCCGAGCGAGCCGCGCAGCAGCGCGGCCACCGCGTCGAGGACGTCCGCGGCCTCGCCTTCCGCGGTGTTGCCGAAGGGGCCGACGTCCACCGCGTCCAGCTGGGCCTTCTGGATGACCTCGCGAGCGGCCACGGCATGGGCGGGGGCCTCTTCGAGATCGAAGGGCTCGGTCGTGAACTCCACTCTCAATCGCACGCGGGTCAAGCTACCCCGCAGTCAGGATTTTTCGGGAGTCCGCACTTGACATCCGCGCGGAAGCCCATGCAGTCTTCCATCAAGCAGAAAACAACTTCCGCGATACGGAAGGAGCGCACACCCCTCATGGGATACACGGACCAGCGCTTCGATGTGAACCTCTCGATCCTCTTCACGGAACTCCCGCTTCTGGAGCGTCCCGCGGCTGCCGCCGCGGCGGGCTTCACCGCGGTCGAGCTGTGGTGGCCCTGGATCGAAACCCCCACCCCCGCCCAGTCTGAGCTCGACGCCCTCAAGAAGGCTCTCGAGGACGCCGGCACCCAGCTGGTGGGCCTGAACTTCTACGCCGGCCGGCTGCCGGGCCCGGACCGCGGTGCGGTATCGGTACCCGGCGAGGAGTCGGAGCGCTTCAACGCCAACATCACCGTGGCCGCGGACTTCGCCGCCTCGGTCGGCTGCAAGGCGCTGAACGCCCTCTACGGCAACCGCGTCGAGGGCGTGGACCCCGCCGTCCAGGACGAGCTCGCCCTCGAGAACCTGGCCACGGCCGCACGGGCCGCGGACCGGGTGGGCGCGATCCTCCTGATCGAGACCCTCAACCGGCCCGAGTCGCCGCTCTACCCCCTGGTGAGCGCCCCGGCGGGCATCGAGGTGGTGGACAAGGTGAACGAGGCCACCGGCCTCGGCAACGCCAAGTTCCTGCTCGACCTGTACCACCTGGCGATGAACGACGAGGACCTCTCCGAGGTCATCGGGAAGTACGCCGCCAAGACCGGGCACGTCCAGATCGCGGACAAGCCCGGACGGGGCGCCCCCGGCACCGGCGAGCTGCCCCTCGAAGAGCTGCTCGACCAGCTGGGGAAGGCCGGGTACGAGGGCTACGTAGGCCTGGAGTACAAGGCCGCCGACGCTGCCGCGTCCTTCACCTGGCTGCCGGCCGGCGCACGCGCCGCGCAGTAGCCGGACCCGGATCCGGGCGATCAGCCGGGCACGTCACGCACTTTTCGCACACAGCATGAAGAGAAGGACCCTCACCATGAGCACCCTCCCCAAGATTGCCTGGATCGGCCTCGGAATCATGGGCTCCCCCATGGCCGAGAACCTCCTGAAGGCCGGCTACCCGGTCACCGGCTTCACGCTGGAGCAGGACAAGCTGGACCGCCTCGCCGCCGCCGGGGGCAGCGCCGCGGGCTCGATCGCCGAGGCCGTCAAGGACGCCGACGTCGTCATCACGATGGTGCCCGCCTCCCCGCAGGTCGAGGCCATCGCCTACGGCGCCGACGGCATCCTGGAGAACGCGAGGTCCGGCGCGCTGGTCATCGACATGTCGTCGATCACCCCGCAGACCTCGATCGACCTCGCCAAGAACGCCGCCGAGAAGGGCATCCGCGTCATCGACGCCCCGGTGTCCGGCGGCGAGGCCGGTGCCATCGAGGCCGTCCTGTCGATCATGGTGGGTGGCGAGCAGGCCGACTTCGACGAGGCCCTGCCGGTCCTGGAGGCGCTCGGCAAGACGATCGTGCTCTGCGGCCCGCACGGCTCCGGCCAGACGGTGAAGGCCGCCAACCAGCTCATCGTCGCGGTGAACATCCAGGCGTGCGCCGAGGCCGTCGTCTTCCTCGAGAAGTCCGGCGTGAACCTCCAGGCCGCCCTGGACGTCCTGAACGGCGGTCTGGCCGGCTCCACGGTCCTGACCCGCAAGAAGGACAACTTCCTGAACCGCGACTTCAAGCCCGGTTTCCGGATCGACCTGCACCACAAGGACATGGGCATCGTCACCGACGCCGCCCGCAACGTCGGCGCGGCCCTGCCCGTCGGCGCGGTCGTCGCCCAGCTGGTCGCCTCGCTGCGCGCCCAGGGCGACGGCGGCCTGGACCACTCCGCCCTGCTGCGCGCCGTCGAGCGCCTCTCCGGCGACCAGGTCTGAACCGCCCGGCCGGCCCCTGGCCGCCCGGCCCGGCCCGCGGCCCGCTCGACGGGCCGCCACCCTCCCCCTGACGGGGGTCTGAGTTTCCGGATGGCGTCGGCGCTGACACCTGTCCTGTCGCGCCCAAGCGCCGGCGCCGTCCGGATCACCTCTCCACCATCTTCGTTCAACAAACTGTTGACGTTTGGTTCTTGCCGAAATTAGGCTGTTCCGCATGACGGAAGACACTTTCCGTCGGAAGTTACCCGTACGGAAGGTCACCATGTCGAAGCGCACGCTGACGACCGAGTCCGGCGCCCCGGTCGCCGACAACCAGAACTCCGCCACCGCCGGCGTCGGTGGCCCGCTCCTGGTCCAGGACCAGCAGCTCCTTGAGAAGCTTGCCCGCTTCAACCGTGAGCGCATTCCGGAGCGCGTGGTGCACGCCCGCGGCTCGGCGGCGTACGGCCACTTCGAGGTGACGGACGACGTCACCGCGTACACCAGCGCCGCGTTCCTCAACACGGTCGGCAAGAAGACCGAGACCTTCCTGCGGTTCTCCACCGTGGCCGACTCGCTCGGCGGCGCGGACGCGGTCCGCGACCCGCGCGGCTTCGCGCTGAAGTTCTACACCGAAGAGGGCAACTACGACCTCGTCGGCAACAACACCCCGGTGTTCTTCATCAAGGACCCGATCAAGTTCCCCGACTTCATCCACTCCCAGAAGCGCGACCCCTTCACGGGCAAGCAGGAGCCGGACAACGTCTGGGACTTCTGGGCGCACGCCCCCGAGGCGACGCACCAGATCACCTGGCTGATGGGCGACCGCGGCATCCCCGCCTCCTACCGCCACATGAACGGCTACGGCTCCCACACCTACCAGTGGACCAATGCCCAGGGCGAGGCCTTCTTCGTCAAGTACCACTTCAAGACGAACCAGGGCATCCGCTGCCTCTCCAGCGAGCAGGCCGCCGAGCTCGTCGGCCAGGACGGCAACTCGCACCAGACCGACCTGCTCCAGGCGATCGAGCGCGGCGTGAACCCGAGCTGGACCCTCTACGTCCAGATCATGCCCGCCGCCGAGGCCGCGGACTACCGCTTCAACCCGTTCGACCTCACCAAGGTGTGGCCGCACAGCGACTACCCGCTGCAGCGCGTGGGCCGCCTGGTCCTCGACCGCAACCCGGACAACGTCTTCGCCGAGGTCGAGCAGTCCGCCTTCTCCCCGAACAACTTCGTCCCGGGCATCACCGCCTCGCCGGACAAGATGCTCCAGGGCCGCCTCTTTGCGTACGCCGACGCCCAGCGCTACCGCCTCGGTGTGAACCACACCCTGCTGCCGGTCAACGCCCCGAAGGCGACCACGGCCGACAACTACGGCCGCGACGGCGTCATGGCGCTGCGCAACGGCTCGCGCCACGACAAGAACTACGAGCCCAACTCGTACCAGGGTCCGGCCGAGACCGGCCTGGCGCTGGGCGCCCCGAAGGCCGTCTCCGGCTACACGGGCACTCACGAGGCTCCGGCGCACACCAAGGACGACGACTTCTTCCAGGCCGGTGAGCTCTACCGCCTGATGTCCGAGGACGCCAAGCAGCGTCTGGTGGCGAACATCGCGGGCGGCCTGTCGCAGGTCACCCTCGAACACGTCATCGAGAAGAACCTGGCTCACTTCCACGCCGCGGACGCCGACTACGGCAAGCGCGTCGAGGAGGCCGTCCGCGCCCTGCGCGACGCCTGAGCCGACAAGCCGTACCCGGGCCCTGACGGGAGGTCAGGCCCGGGTACCGAGCCCGACCCGCGGACCCGGATGAGGGGTGGTGCGCGGTGCGGGCAGACCGCGCCAGTCCATGCGGCTGGCGCCGCGTGAGGACCGCGGCGGGCGTGCGAGCCAGTGCGGTGGTCATGGGTCCCGAGGCCCGTCTCTCGACCTGAGGGAGACGGCGCCGGAGTTCTCGTCGCCGCCCGCCGCGGTCCCCGCCGAACCCCCCGTCGGGGATGCGCACAGAGCCCCCGACGGAACACCCCCTCCCCACACTCCGCCCGGCGGTGCGAACGTCCTGTCGCGCCAGCCTCGCTCCGTCGGGCGGTACGAACCAGAGCGCCGAGTCACGGACGGTCCCGTGACCCGGCGCTTTGACGTTTCCACAGTCGGATGCCGGGCGCCGGGGGACGGGGCGGGAGCCGGGCGGGGCGGGCGGGGATGGACAGGGGCGTGGCCGTACGCGGGCGCAGCCGTACGCGGGTATGGCCGTACACGGGCGCAGCCGTACGAGGGTGTGGCCGTACGCGGGCCCGGTCGCGCGCGCCCTCGCCTTCGTCAGCGGCCGCGCCGCCGGCCACACGGACCCGGCCCCGGAGGGCGCCGGGACGGCCGGCCTCGCCCACCGGCACGTCGTACCGCCGGACGCCGCCGAGCGGCTGACCGCGCTGGTGGAGGGGCTCGGCGAGCGCAGGCCGCACGGGACCCTGACCCTGGAGCGGGCCCGCGAGCTGCCGACCGGCGCGGTGCACGCCGAGCTCGGCCCCCGCCCGCGGTAGACCCCCGCCAGGGGTGGACCCGTACCGGGAGCGGCCCCGTACCGTACCGGGCGGGCCGCCACGC
>NZ_JBHXSC010000074.1:0-32499 GCF_042716505.1 Streptomyces sp. NPDC058674 | reverse complement strand
CCCCTTAGGGCCGCGGGTCAGTGGTGCGTGCCGGACTCCGGCGAGTGCCGGCCCGAGCCCGCCAGCCGGCCGGCCGGCCGGGTTAAGCCCGGCCGGCCGTTGGCGCTATGACTCCCGGATGAAGGCGCGCACCAGCTTGCAGGTGACGTTGGACGGCCGGTGGATGCCCGTCCGGACCGCCATGGTCCGGATCTTCCGGTTGGTGGCGCGCCGTGCGTCGTACGTGCCCGAGTCGAGCAGGGATATCGCCAACCGCATCGCCTTCAGACGGCGGTTGTGGCTCTCGTACCACTCGCGGGGCAGGCCCGCCGGCAGTGGCTTCTTCTTGACGTGCCGGACGGTGGTGGCAGTGGCCATCTACAGCCTCCCAAACGGTAGTTGGCTTCCTGTCGTTCTTCCTCGATTTTACCGGGGACCACTGACAAAAGCCCCTGGCCAGACCGGCTCCGCACCCCGGGAGAGACCTTAGGCTCGGGGCATGGAGATCTGGATCAATCCCGACTGTTCCAAGTGCCGTGCCGCACTGACCCTGCTGGACGCGGAGGGCGCCGACTACACGGTGCGCCGCTACCTGGAGGACGTGCCCTCCGAGGACGAACTCCGCGAGGTGCTCGGCCGGCTCGGGCTGGAGCCCTGGGACATCGCGCGCGCCTCGGACCCGGCGGCCGGGGAGGCCGGTCCGGGGCTCCCCGCGGACGGAGCCGCGGGGAGCGGGCTGCCGCGCGAGGAGACCGCTGCCGCGCGCGACCGCTGGATCGCCCGCCTGGCCGCGCACCCGGAGCTGATCCAGCGCCCGATCATCACCGCCGAGGACGGGACGGCCGTCATCGGCCGCTCCGAGGCGGCCGTCCGGGACGCCCTGTCCCGCAAGGCCTGATCCCGGGTACGGGCCCGCGCGCCGCGCCGCTGCCGTGGAGCGGGCCCGCGGCGCCCCGCGCCGTCATCGTGGAGGACGACCACGGCGGGGAGTTCCGCTACGACCGCAGACCGGTCGGCACCGCACAGGGCCCGGCTCCGGGGCACGTACCGTCGGCGCCGGCCGCGCCCCGCGAGGCCCTGGCGGACGTGCTGGCGGACGCGCTCCGGGAGGGGTCCGGGCGCCGGGGCACTGACCGCGCCCTCACACGGGATCTCGCTAGGGTGACGGCCAGCGTCAAACCGGCCCATAGCAGGACAGAGGACCCCGCGTGTACCAGCAGCAGCGCCCGCAGCCCCCGCCCGGCGGGGCAGCGCTCCCCCCGCCCCGCCGGAGCGCCGACTGGATGTTCGGCGGGGTCTACGGGACGGTCCTGGCCAGCGCCCTGCTCGCCGCGCTGGACCAGAAGGGCGGCGACTACACGCCGTTCTACGACGCCAGCTGGGTGCTGGTGACGGCGGTCGCGGCCGGCCTCGCGCACGGCTACTCGCACCACATGGCCACCCGTCGCGCGGGCGGCTCCCGCCTGCGCTGGCGGTTGCTGTCGCTGGCCCTGTGGAACGAGTGGCCGATGGTCGTGGCCACCCTCCCCACCGTCCTGCTGCTGGTCGCCGCCGGGGTCGCCGGCTGGGAGCCGTACGGGGTGACGGCCGTCGGGCTCGGCCTGAACACGGCACTGCTGTTCGGCTGGGGCGCCTTCGTGGCGCTCCGGGTCGGCTACCGGATCCGCTCCGCGCTGCTCACCGGCGTGGCGGACGCCGCGATCGGCCTGGCCGTCATCGTGGCGAACGCCCTCATCAAGTAGCCGTCACTCGGCGGGGAGCTGGGCCTCCGCCTCGGCCAGGACCTCGGTGAGCCGGGCCCCGAACTCCGCGTCGCGCGCGTCCGGCACCCCGGTGCGGGCCGCGGTGAGCAGCGCGTCCAGGGCCCGGCCGTAGGCGCCGGGCACGTTGCTCCAGTCGGGCAGCCGGTATACGCCCTCGGACCCGCGCAGTTCGAGTCCCACCCCGGCGGCGGCCTGTGGCGCCCCCAGGCAGAGCACGGCGGTGCTGGCGGCGCCGGAGGCGTGCCGCAGCGCCAGCTGGACCACGTCCGAGGGGCCGCGGGTGGCGCTGACGGAGGTGACGTCGCCCAGGACCGGGATCAGGACGGACAGGGCGTGCGGGCCGACGTCCCACAGCCCGCCCTTGGCCTTGCGCCAGGGTGAGTCGGCGTACGCGCTGGGCGCGCCGTCGGGCGGGAAGACGGCGCCGAGCCAGTGGGCGGCGCCGGTGAACCACCCCGAGCGCCCGGCCTGCTCCTCGACCCAGCCGGCGGTGGGCTCGGCGAAGCGCAGGGTGAGGAAGACGACGGAGGCGACCTGGTGGAGGCGCGCGGCCTCGGCGACCGCCCGGGCGTCCCGGGCGGTGGTCGCGACGGGCTTGTCGAGCAGCAGGTGGCAGCCGGCGGCGGCCGCGCGCACGGCGAGCGCGGCCTGTACGTCCGGCGGCAGGGCGAACGCCACGGCGTCGCAGTCGGCGAACAGCGCGTCGGGGTCTTCGTACACCTTCACCCCGTACGCGTGCGCCAGCTCGGCGGCCGCCTCGGGCCGCCGCCCCCACACTCCGGCGAACTCGGCGTCCGGGTGTGCGGCGAGCGCGGGGGCGTGGGTGCGGTGCGCCCAGGGACCGGTGCCCAGCAGTCCGACCCGGGGCCGGCGGCCTGCGGGGGCCGGGCCGGCGGCGGGTTCGGCCAGGCCTTCGGCGGGGTCTCCGGCGGGGTTCACATCAGACGAAATGCTCACCCGAACAGTCTGCCCCACCCGGGCGGGCGCCCGGCAGCCAACCCGCACGACCCGCCCGACCTGCGGTGCGAACCTCGGTAACACGGGGTTCACACACGGGCAACGGAAGGGAAATCGCGGGCGGGCACGCTGCGGTCATCACCGCAGCGATGAAGCAGCGACCAGCAGCACCCGCAGAGTCTGAGGATGGGGCCCGTGAGCTACAAGGCTGAGTACATCTGGATCGACGGCACCGAGCCGACGGCGAAGCTTCGCTCCAAGACGAAGATCCTCGGCGACGGCGACGCGCTGCCGATCTGGGGCTTCGACGGATCGAGCACCAACCAGGCCGAGGGCCACGCCTCCGACCGCGTCCTCAACCCGGTGTTCTCCTGCCCGGACCCGATCCGCGGCGGTGACAACGTCCTCGTGCTGTGCGAGGTCCTGAACATCGACATGACCCCGCACGAGTCCAACACCCGGGCCCTGCTGCGCCCGGTCGCGGAGAAGTTCGCCGGCCAGGAGCCGATCTTCGGCATCGAGCAGGAGTACACCTTCTTCGACGGTGCGCGTCCGCTCGGCTTCCCGGTCAACGGCTTCCCGGCCGCCCAGGGCGGCTACTACTGCGGCGTCGGCTCGGACGAGATCTTCGGCCGCGACATCGTCGAGAAGCACCTGGACCACTGCCTCGCGGCGGGTCTGGCCATCTCCGGCATCAACGCCGAGGTCATGCCGGGCCAGTGGGAGTTCCAGGTGGGCCCGGTCGGCCCGCTGGAGGTCTCCGACCAGCTGTGGATCGCGCGCTGGCTGCTCTACCGCACCGCCGAGGACTTCAACGTCTCGGCCACGCTGAACCCGAAGCCGGTGAAGGGCGACTGGAACGGCGCGGGCGCGCACACCAACTTCTCCACGAAGGCGATGCGCGAGGACTACCGCGCCATCGTCACCGCCTGCGAGGCGCTGGGCGAGGGCAGCAAGCCGCTCGACCACGTGAAGAACTACGGCGCGGGCATCGACGAGCGCCTGACGGGTCTGCACGAGACGGCCCCGTGGAACGAGTTCAGCTACGGCGTCTCCGACCGCGGCGCCTCCGTGCGCATCCCGTGGCAGGTGGAGAAGGACGGCAAGGGCTACATCGAGGACCGCCGCCCGAACGCGAACGTGGACCCGTACGTGGTGACCCGTCTGATCACGGACACCTGCTGCACCGGCCTGGAGAAGGACGGCCTGGTCTGATCCGTCCGCCCCGCGGCCGCACCGCCGACGCCCGCGGACGCCCGCCGAGCCCTCCGGGGCCCGGCGGGCGTCCGCCGTCGACGGCCCCGCCTGAGTGCGGGACGCGGGACGATCGTGCCCGCCATGCGGTACGGGAGACCGAACGGTGCGCACGGAAGCGACCCGGGCAGCATGGATGTTGTCGGGAATATGACGGTGTGACACTGACATGAACACTGAATATGAGATTCCGCTCCACGGTGTGAGACGGGACCTGCCCCGGGGGGCCGGCATCTGCTTGAATGTGCGCATGGCCAGCCACTCGCACACCTCGTCAGGTCGCAGGGACCTCGAGCCGTTCTGGCCGTCCCGACAGGACCATGATTTCGACCGGGTGTGTTGCCGCGCGAAGAACGCGCCGGCCCTCTAAAGCCTCCGGGACCTCCCACCAGAACTCCCCGGGGCCTTCGGTCTGCGCGGTACCGACATCGATGACGTACGCACGTCTCCTGCCGACTACTCCGCGTGAAAGAGCTGACCACTCATGGCCAACACCCGTTCCCTCACTTCCGCCTCCCCCGCGCCCCTGACCTTCCCTCCCAGTCCGCGCCACCGGCTGCGCGCCGTGGAGCGGGACGAGGTCGCGCGCGTGGTCGACCTGCTTCCGCCGGGCGCCACCTGGCTGCCCGCGCCCCAGCACACCCTGCCGACCCTGCCGGGCCAGCCCCCGATGGTCGGCTACCTGGTCCTCGTGCCCGCCGACCAGCAGCCGCCGGTCGCCTTCGCCCCGCACGCCGTCGCCGCCCCCGCCCCGCGGGCACCCGAGGACGCGGCCGGACCGGGCGGGGACGCACTGGTGCGGATCGACGCGGCGCAGCGCACCGCCGAGGTCGACGGTGCGGTGCTGGACCTGACGTACCTGGAGTTCGAGCTGCTGGCCCACCTGGTGAAGCACCCGCACCGGGTGCACAGCCGGGACCAGCTGGTGACCACGGTCTGGGGCTACGGCCACGTCGGTGACGGCCGGACCGTGGACGTGCACATCGCCCGGCTGCGCCGCAAGCTGGGCGCGGCCCACCGCGGCGCCATCCAGACCGTGCGCCGCGTGGGCTACAAGTACGCGCCCTGACCGGCCCGTCGAACGGAGCGGTGGGCCCGCACTCCCGGAGGGGAGCGCGGGCCCACCGGCCGTTCGGAGGGTTCTGGGCCCTAGGCCGTCTCGGCGGACCGGGCACGGCGCCCGGCCGCGAAGCCGAGCACCGCGTCGACCGCGAGGAAGGCCACCAGGCTGATGCCCAGCATCGGGATGAACCAGCCGACCACGGCGGTCACCGCCGCCGCCGGGAGCAGCACGGTCACCGGCAGCTTCCGCCAGGCCCCGCGCGGCTGGGCACGGCCCACCGAGAGCCGCCGCTCCCGCGTCGGCCGGCGCAGCCACCACATCCGGTAGCCCCAGACGACGAGGAACATCACCGCGACGGCGAGTGCGGCCAGGGCGAGCTGGTTGGCGAGCCCGAAGGTCAGCCCCATGTGCAGGTCGATGCCGAAACGGGTCAGCTGGGCGAGCAGCGGGTGTTCGGCGAAGCGCAGTTCGTCCATGACCCGGCCGTCGGCGGGGTCCACGGAGACGGCGTCCAGGTGCACCGGCACCTGCTTGTCCTTCTCCTTGATCACGTACCCCTTGCCCGGGGTCGGCAGGGTCACCTGGAGGGACGCGGTGACCCCGGCCGCCCTGGCGGCGGCCACCGCCCGGTCGATGCCCACGTCGGCGGTGGGCGCGGGCGGCGGCATCTGCGTGCCGTCGGTCATCACGTGGCCGGCGTGCTCGTCGCCGGCGCCGGCCGGGCCGCCGTCCACCGCGGCCGAGACGGCGGGGGTGGCCCCGCCGAGGCGGTCCTGGAGCCGCCCGATGTTCTCGCCGGCGTACCGCGACCAGGTCAGACCGGTGGCGGAGAGCACGACGAGCCCGGCGACCGCCCACAGTCCGACGGTGCCGTGCCAGGACAGGGTCCGGCGGCGGCCGGTGGCCTTGCGGTCGGGGAGGACCAGCTCCGCCTTCCGCTTGCGGCGGCGGCCCATCCACAGGGCGAGTCCGCCGAGGGCGACCACCCACAGCCAGCTCGCGGCGAGTTCGCTGTAGTTGCGGCCGAAGTCCCCCAGCTGGAGGTTGGCGTGGAACTCGCTCAGCCAGGCCCGCAGCGGCAGCGCGTCGCCGACGGTGGCGAGCTGCCCCCGCACTTCGGCCGTATACGGGTCGACGAAGACGGTGAGGGTCTCGCCCTCGGGGAGCCCCCGGCTCTCCATGATCACCCTGGTGGTGGATTCCGCATCGGGCGCCGGCCACACGGACACGACCGTGCCCTGGGGCGCTGCGCCCCGGGCAGCGGCCACCTGGGCGCTGAGGGCCAGCGGGGCGTCGCCGACGCGGGCCACGGTCAGCTCGTCGGCGTACACGACGGACTCGGCCTGCCAGGAGGCCGCGTAGAGCAGTCCGGTGGCGGCGGCCGCGAACAGCAGCGGGGCGATGAGCAGGCCCGCGTAGAAGTGCAGGCGCAGCAGCAGGGGCCGCAGGGCGGCCCATCCGCCGCGCCGGGGCGGATCGGCGGGGGGTCGGTGGTCGGCGTCCGGGGTGCGGACGTCCTGAACCTCGTCAAGGGACATGTGGGGTCCTAGGTGTTGGCGAGACATGGGGAAGCGGCCCCGGGTCTCGCCCCCTCGAAGAGGGAGGGTGCGCCGTCAGGCGCGGGCAGGACGGCCGGGGGCCGTGGCGCGGAAGGCTCGGCCCGCGGGGGGCCCGCGCCGGACCACGGCGTGGGCGTGCACGGCCCCGCGCAGCCGGCGCGGCCGCTCGTACGGAGGGCAGTGGGCGCGCGGGGGCGGCAGCAGGGCCACCCGCGTCCGCAGCAGGACCAGCGCGCGGGCGAGTGGCCGGGCGGCGTGCAGGGCGGCGGTCCCCAGCGTCCGGGCCAGCCGGAACACGGCGGCTTCGCCCCGGGCCAGCCAGGCCGCGCAGAAGAGTGCGGCGAGGACGTGCGCGGCGATCATCCCGGCTCCGCCGTGCCCGGCCATGGAGCCCATGTCCGCGAGGGAGCCCAGGTCCGCGAGGGAGCCCGGGTCGGAGAGGGCGCCCGGGTCGGGGAGGGAGCCCGCGTCCGCCGCGGAGCCCGCCTCCGCGCCCGTGCTCGCTCCCGCGGCCGTGCTCGCTCCCGCGCCCGTGTCCGCCGCCCGGGCGGCCCCGGCGGCCGGGGCTCCGGCAGCGGTGCCCGCGCCCGGGCCCGGGACGTGGTGGTGGCCGTGTCCCGTCGCCGCGGCGGGCGGCGCCAGCGCGGCCCCGCTGCCGGTGAAGGCGAGGTGGAGCGCCCCCTGGGCGGCGAGGACCGCCGCGCCGATCGCCACCGGGCCCCGGCGCCGCCCGGCAGCCAGCCAGGCGAGTGCGCCGACCAGCCCGAAGGCCCCCAGAAGGGCCGTCTTCGGAACATCCGTCCCGGACATGGACGAATGCCCGACCGCGCCCAGCGCGACACACACCGCCGCGAACATCGCGGCCCGGGTGACGCGCATCGGCGCGGAGTTGTGTGACATGACCGGGCCATGTTCCCACGGGGCCCGGTGATGCCCGCCGGGGGCCGGTATCCGATCATGTACGGGTGAATCCACTGCCATGGCCGCCACCCCTGAGCACGGCGTACGCGGGCGGCGTGCAGCTCGGCTCGTACGCCCTGGAGCGACTGGACGCGCCGCGGCGGGACCGACTGCTGCGCAGCTGCTCGACGAATGTCGACAATCTCGACGCCGGACGCTGGGATACCCTCCTGACCAGCGCTTTCGTCGTCGAGGAGCCGATGCCCCTGCCGTACGCGCTGCTGCTGGTCGCCGTCCTGGGATACGCCGAGTACGCGTACGGCGCCTGGTGGACGGCCGGGGTGTTCCTGCTCGGGCACGCCTCGGCGACCCTCCTCGTGTACGGCGTGCTGCGCCGGACGGCCGAACCGCGGACCCGGCGCGCCCTGGACGTGGGGACCAGCTACGGCTTCAACGCGGTCCTCGGTGCCCTGACCTCGGCGCTGCCGCGCGGGACGGTCCGCACCGCGGTGCGGGCGGGGCTGCTGATACTCGCGGCCGCCCCCGTGGTCACGCGCGGGCGGACCTTCACGGACGCCGGCCACCTGGTGGCCCTCGGGGTGGGGGTGGGCCTCTCCCTGGCCGTCGATTGCCTCTCCGGGGCGAATCCGAGCAAAATTACCCGAACCATCGCATGACATGGGCAACCGGATGCTTTGACCCGCGCCCGCACCCTTCGCAGCACGTTGGAGCCGACACGATGACCGCCACCCCCGCCACCTCCGTCGCCAACCTCCGCGACCTCGGCGGCACCCCGCTGTCCGGCGGCCGCTCCGTCCGCCCCGGACTGGTCCTGCGCTCCGGCCAGCTCGACCGCCTCGACCTCGACGCCGACCCCGCGGTGGCGGCGCTGGGCCTGCGCACGGTCATCGACTTCCGCACCGACGCCGAGCGCGCCGACCACCCCGACCGGGTCCCGCCCGGCACCCGCCTGCTGGTCGCCGACGTCCTGGCGGACGCGGTGCACTCCGGCCGGATGCCCGCCGCCGCACAGCTCAAGGACCTGCTCCGCGACCCGGCGGTCGCCGAGGAGCACCTGGGCGGCGGCAAGGCGCAGGTCCTCTTCGGCGGCGTCTACCGGTCCTTCGTGCACTCCGGGTCCGCGCAGGCCGCGTACCGGCTGCTGCTGACCGAGGCCGCCGACCCTGCGGCCGGCCCGCTCCTCTTCCACTGCACGGCGGGCAAGGACCGCACCGGCTGGGGCGCCACCGTCGTCCTGTCGCTGCTCGGCGCGGACGACGAGACCCTGATGGCCGAATACCTCTCGGTGAATCCCGCGGTCAAGCAGGCCTTCGCCCCGATGATCGAGGGCTTCACGGCGGCGGGCGGCGACCCGGACATCGCCCTCGCCCTGATCGGGGTCTTCCCCTCCTACCTGGGGGCCGCGCTGGACGAGGTGGAATCGCGCTACGGCTCCATGGAGAAGTACGTGCGCGAGGGGCTCGGCGTCCCGGACGGCACGGTCGAGGCGCTGCGGGCCCGGCTGAGGGCCTGAGGACCCGGCGCCCCGGCACGCGCGCCCGCCGCCCCGGCGCACCCGGCGCACCCGGCGCACCCGGCGCACCCGGCGCACCCGGCGCACCCGGCCCGAACGTGTGCGCTGGGGGCGGGTGACCATCCGACGATTCGCTCGTTCTGCTGAACGTGACTGCGCCGGATACCACCACCCGCCCCCCGTCTCCCGATGTCGAGCAGGCCGAGGCCGCCATCGTCGAGCACTACCCGCGGCTGGTGCGGCTCGCCTACCTGGTGCTGCCGCCCGCCCTCGGCCGCAACCGGCGGGTGCTCACCGCCCATTCGCTGACCCAGCGGGCGCTGCCGCGCGGGCGGCGGGAGACCGTGGCCGCCGCGCGGGGCGGGGTGCCGGGCCAGCGCGGGGGCG
This sequence comes from Streptomyces sp. NPDC058674, assembly GCF_042716505.1. Lineage (NCBI taxonomy): Bacteria > Bacillati > Actinomycetota > Actinomycetes > Kitasatosporales > Streptomycetaceae > Streptomyces > Streptomyces sp. NPDC058674. The sequence continues at coordinate 23,103 of NZ_JBHXSC010000074.1, read as the reverse complement.
CGCCCGGGGAGTCCGGCTACGCGTACGTACGGCTGCGCGTGCTGCGGGCCGCACTCGAGGCCGGGATCCCGCTGACCTTCCGCGCGCTGCCCCGGCGCTCGCAGCTGCCGCCGGCCCTCCCCCAGGTGTGGGGGCTGCGGCTGTTCCCCCGCTCGGGCGGGGCCGAGGAGCTCGCCCTCGACCAGTGGCTGGCCACCCTCGACGGTCCCGCGCGGGCCGCGTGCGTACTGCGGGCCCTGGAGCGGCTGTCGGGGCCCGAGGTGCTCCGGGTGCTGGACGACGCCGGGGTCGCGGACCCGGCCGCCGCGCTGGCGGGGGCGGGCGATCCGGCGAACGACGCCCTCTTCGCCTCCCCGGAGTTCGACCCGTGCGTCCTCCAGGCCCGGCCCACCGACCTGCTGCGCCGGCGCCGGCTGGCGCGGGCGGGCCTCGCCGCCGCGGCCGCCCTCGCCGTGTGCGGGGCGCTGCTCGCGCTGCCCGGCGGGGGCTGGGGCTCGGACGGCGCCGCCGCCCCGGCGTACGCGCGCAACGCCGCGGCCGAACAGGCCCTGGACCCGGGCCGGCTGGTGCGCGCCTCGCCCTCGCTCTGGCGCGCGTCCTCCCGTACGGACTTCTCCACCTGGCCCGCCCGCGGCGACCGCGCCCAGGACTCCGCGCTGCTGCGCCGGGCCCTGGCCGTCTGGGCGCGGCCCGGCGCCTCGGTGGTCGTCTCGGCCACCCCCGGCACCCCGGTGGGGCCGGCGATGGGTCCGGCGCAGCTGCTGTACGCGGGCGCCGTCGACCAGGCGGTGGTGGTGCTGCTCTACGACGGGCTGCGCGTGGTGCGCTACGCCGAGCCGTTGAACGGCACCACCGGCGCCGCCCTCGACTTCGCCCGGACCGACGGCGCCTCGGCGGAGACCGCGACCGCACTGGTGCTCAGCCGGGTCGACGGCAACGTCCGCTATCTGACCGCCCCCTGGGTGACGGCCGCGGCCCTGCGGGACCTCCTGAAGGCGGGCGAGGCCCCGGCCCCGCTGGAGCTGACCCCCGACGGGGTCACGCCGCCGGTCGTCGGGCCCGCCCCGGCGGGCACGTGCGGCAGTTGGAGCGCCCTGGCCCTCACCGGCGACGGCACCACCCGCCTGATCACCGACCTCGGTGAACTGACCCCCGCGCGGCTGACGTCGGGCGCGCCGGGTGCGGAGCGGGACGTCACGGAGAGCGCGGAGCTCGGCGACTGGTCGAGGATCGCCTGCCTGCTGGCCTCGGTCCGCTCGCACGGGGTGCGTACGGTCAACGCCTGGACGTACGCGAAGCAGCCGCTGCCCGAGAACGGCGGGACGGCGAGCTGGCTGTGCACCCGGGCGGAGACCTGGCAGGGAGCGGCGGACCGGGTCCAGGCGCAGTTCCTGGCGCCGGGCGCCACGACGGCCGCTCAGGCGGCCCGTGCGGAGGGGAACCCGGCATGTGGGCTCCGGGCGCCGCGCGTGCTGGCGGGCGTGCTGTGGAAGTCGCGCGCGGGACAGTGGTACGTACTGGCGGCGGGCAGTGCGCAGTTCGCCTCGCTGTCGGCGTCGGGCGGCGGGGTCAACGGGACGGCGAACGGCAACCGCCTGGCGGTCAAGGCGCCCGCCGGGGCGCAGGTGGACCTGTCGGGCCGGCTCACGGACGGTTCGAAGGCGGAGTCGCTGCGCTGACCCGGGTGCGGGCGGGGCGGTCCGGGGGCCGCAGGAAATGGGTGCAGAGGGGTTCTCCTCGCCCCTACCCATCAGTACATTGACGCCATGTCTAATACGCCGCTCGCGCCCGCCCCCGTGGCGTCGGAACACGTAGACCTCAGGCCCCGGAACGTGTCCTTCGGCTGGGAGGACACCCCGCTGCACTGGCTGCCCGAGGACCCCTTCGCCGGGCACATGATCAACGTGCTGCACCTGCTGCTCCCCGCGGGTGAGCGGTGGTTCGTGCACGTATACAAGCAGGTGCTCCCGTACGTCGAGGACGAGCAACTGCGCGCGGACGTCATCGGCTTCATCGGTCAGGAGGCCATGCACGCCGCCGCGCACGACGACGTCCTCCCCCACCTGAAGCGGCTGGGCCTGGACCCGACCCCGTACACGGCGCAGGTGGACTGGCTCTTCGAGAAGCTGCTGGGCGACCGGACCCTGCCGCCGGGCCGGGCGAGCCGGTGGTGGCTCATGGAGCGGGTCGCGATGATCGCGGCGATCGAGCACTACACCGCCTTCCTGGGCGACTGGGTGCTGAACGCGGACGAGCTGGACCGGCGGGGCGCCGACCCCACCATGCTGGACCTGCTGCGCTGGCACGGCGCGGAGGAGGTGGAGCACCGCTCGGTGGCCTTCGACCTCTTCATGCACGTGGACGGCAGCTACCGCCGCCGGGCCCGGACCTGGGCCACCGCCTTCTCGGCCCTGGTCTTCCTGTGGCAGCGAGGAGTGCGGTTCTTCATGGAGAACGACCCCTGCCTGGTGGACGGCAGGGCGTCGCTGGGCCAGTTCCTCCGGGCCGGACGGCAGGGCGTCCTGCCCTCCACCGGCGCGATGCTCAAGTCCATCCCCACCTACCTGGCCCGCACCTACCACCCCTCCCAGGAGGGCTCGACCGCCCAGGCGACGGCTTATCTGGCCACCTCCCCCGGCGCGAACGGCGGTGTCCGGGCGTGAGGCGCGCCGTCGCGCTCACGCTGGCGGCGGGCGCCGCCTGGGCGGCCCGGCGCGCCCTGGCCCGCCGCATCGGGAACTCCCCGCTCTGGCCCCTGCCGGCGCTGGAGACCCCGGTCTCCGGCCACTCCCCGCGCCGGGCGCTGCGCACCCTGATCGTCTCCCGTACGGAGCCGGCCGAGGGCGTCCTGCACCTGATCCTGGAATCGCCCGAGCTGCCCGGGTGGACCCCGGGCGCGCACGTGGACGTCACCCTGCCCTCCGGGCTGGTCCGCCAGTACTCCCTGTGCGGGGACCCCCGGGAGCGCGGCCGGTACGCGATTGCGGTCCGGCTGGTCGCGGACGGCCGCGGCGGCTCCCGCGAGGCGCACGCCCGGCTGGTGGAGGGCGCCGAGCTGGACGTGCGGCCGCCGCGCAACCGGTTCGAGCTCGTCCCGGCGCCCTCGTACGTCTTCGTCGCGGGCGGCATCGGCATCACCCCGATCCTGCCGATGCTCCGGGCGGCCACCGCGGCGGGCGCCGACTGGACCCTTCTGTACGGGGGCCGCTCGCGCGCCTCGATGCCCTTCCTGGCCGAACTGGCCGCCTACGGGGGCCGGGTCGCGGTCTTCCCGGAGGACGAGAGGGGCCGGCCCGACCTGGCGCCGCTCTCCGCGGCCGGGCCCGGCACCCTGGTCTACTGCTGCGGTCCGGAGCCGCTGGCGGCCGCCGTGCTCGCGGCGGCGGCCGACCCGGCGGCGGTCCGCCTGGAGCGGTTCGCCGCGGGGGCGGCGACCGGCGCGGCCCGCCCCTTCACGGTCGAACTCCGCCGCTCGGGGCGCGAGGTGGAGGTCGGCACGGACGAGAGCGTGCTGACCGCGGTCCGCCGGGCGCTGCCCGCCACCCCGTACTCCTGCGAGCAGGGTTTCTGCGGCACCTGTCAGCACCGCGTCCTGGCGGGCGAGGTGGACCACCGCGACGAGCTCCTCACGGACGGGGAGCGGGGCGACTCGATGCTGCTGTGCGTCTCCCGCGCGCGCGGCGACCGCCTGGTGCTGGACCTGTAGCGGCGCCGCGGGCGGCGGGTCCGGACTCCGGGCGGAATCCGCGCGGGTCCCCGTACCGGGGGAAGAAGTTAGGGTGTCCGCATGACAACCGGGGTGCGGCGCAGGATGGGTGTCGAGGAGCGGCGGCAGCAGCTGATCGGGGTGGCCCTGGAGCTGTTCAGCCACCGGTCGCCCGACGATGTGTCGATCGACGAGATCGCGGCGGCCGCGGGGATATCCCGGCCGCTCGTCTACCACTATTTTCCCGGCAAGTTGAGCCTGTACGAGGCCGCGCTGCGGCGCGCTGCCGACGAGCTGGCGCTGCGCTTCGTGGAGCCGCGGGAGGGCCCGCTCGGGACCCGGCTGCTGCGGGTCATGGGCCGGTTCTTCGCGTTCGTCGACGAACACGGGCCCGGCTTCTCGGCGTTGATGCGGGGCGGCCCGGCCGCCGGGAGCAGCCGGGCCAACGCCATGATCGACGAGGTGCGGCAGGCGGCGTACGAGCAGATCCTCGCGCACCTGGAGGTGTCCGAGCCCCCGGCGCGGCTGCAGCTCGTGGTGCGCTCGTGGGTGTCCCTCGCCGAGTCGACGGCGCTCATCTGGCTGGACGGCCGGAAGATCCCCCGGGGCGAACTGGAGTTGCAGCTGGTGCACGACTTCGCGGCGCTGGCGGCGGTGAGTGCCGCGTACGACGCGGAGATGGCGGGAATCCTGGTGCGGATCCTCGCGGACGAGCCGGCCGACGGGCCGTTCGGGGAGCTGGTCGCACGGCTCGGCGCGCTGGTGGCGGGCGGGGTCACCGGCGGTGCGCGCGGGGACGCGCCCGGGGCGGGGGCCGGGGACGCGGCGGGCGGGGTACCTGTTCCTCGGTGATCACCGCTGTGGCGATAATGCCCGCGTGATCATTGACGACGGGATGTTGTTCCGGCCGGCCGCGGAGAAGGACGTCGACACCCTGGTGCAGTTGTACGACCAGGCTGCCCGCTGGATGCAGAAGCACGGGATCGAGCAGTGGAAGCCCGGCGAGAAGGGCGCCGCGCACTTCCTGGCGACGATGCGCGAGGGCGAGGTGTGGCTCGCCGGCGACAGCGACGGGCGCATCGTCGGCGCGTACGAGCTGTGGTGGTCGGACGAGGAGGCCTGGGGGGTGCAGCCGCCCGTCGCCGGTTACGTGCACCGGCTGATGGTGGAGCGCCAGGCGGCGCCCGCCGGAGCCGGGCGCCGCATGCTCGAACACGCCGAGCGGCGGATCGCCCGGTCCGGACTGGCCCGGGCCCGGCTGGACTGCGTCTCCACCAACCCCCGGCTGCTCGCGTACTACCGCGGTGCGGGCTACCGGGTGGTCGGGGAGTTCCCGTCGAAGCAGGCCACGGACGGCCGGCTCTACGGGGTGATCCTGCTGGAGAAGCGGCTCGACCGGCTCACGGTCGTGTGAGGCTCCGGGTGAAGACGGCGACCGTGCGGGCCGGGGTGGTGAACTCTCCCGTCGTGGTGTCGTAGGCGGACCGCCGGACCGTGGCGTCGGAGCCGCCGGCCTGGACCGGGTGCAGGGCGTAGGCGCTGCCCGCAAGGGCGGGGACGCGCTGGCGCTGGGTGGCGGGCGTGGCGTTGAAGACGACCACCAGGTCGCCGAGGGACATGGTGATCACACCGGGGGTCTCGTCCTTGCCCGACAGCGGGAAGGCCAGCTGCGCCTGGACCGCCGCGGGGTCGGTGAGGGCGAAGGACCGTTCCGTCGTACGGATGCGCTGGAGGTCGCGGAAGGCCGCGGCGGCTCCGGTGATGTCGGTGCAGGTGGGGGCGGGCAGGGTCAGCAGGGGCTTGGCGTAGGTCCACTTGGAGGCGTTGTCGGCGGCCGGGGGCAGGCCGCGGCCGAAGCCGTTGCCGTCGCGGCAGTCCCAGTGGAGGGCGTTGAACCAGTCACCGCTGTCGTAGGAGTTGCGGTCCAGGGACTTGGAGCGGAGCAGGTCGGTGCCCGCCTGGGAGAGCGAGGGACCCTGGGAGAGGGTGGCCGTCGCCATGGCGAGGACCTGCATGCGGGCCTTGTCCGCGGGGCTGGTGGCGGGCGGCAGCTTGTACGTCAGGGCGTCGGCGAGGGTTTCGTTGTCGTGGGCGTCCGCGTAGGCGAGGGCGTCGCCCGGGGCGGCCGCGTAGCCGGCCGGTGAGCCGTTGTAGTCCACCTCGGAGCCCTTGGTGCGGCGCCCGGAGGTGTCGGTGAAGGCGTACGAGGCGAGGTTCCCGGACAGGCCGACCTTGATCAGGTCCTGGGCGTGCAGGAGCCGGGCCTTCTGCTCGGCCGGGGTGCCGTTGGCCGGGGAGCCGTTCGGCTCGGTGAACAGGCCCGAGGCGAAGCCCTGTACGCGCGGGTCCTCGTCGAAGGGGCCGCCGCCTCGGACCGCGTCGCGGGCCCGGTCGGAGAAGGTGGCGATGCCGGTGCCGGCCATGTTCTTCTGGGTGGCCTGGACGAAGCGGGCGTCGTCGGCGACCTCGCCGAAGTTCCAGCCCTCGCCGTAGAGCACGATCTTCTTGCCGTCGACGCCGTCCTTGGCCGGGGTCAGGGCGTCCAGGGCGGCGCGGACGGCGAGGATGTTGGCCTTGGGGTGGTGGCCCATCAGGTCGAAGCGGAAGCCGTCGACCTTGTACTCCCGGGCCCAGGTGACGATCGAGTCGACGACCAGGCGGCCCATCATGGCGTTCTCGGGGGCGGTGTTGGCGCAGCAGGTGGAGGTGGCGACGGAGCCGTCGGCCAGCAGCCGCTGGTAGTAGCCGGGGACGATGCGGTCGAGCACCGACTTGTCCGACTGCCCGGCGGCGACGGTGTGGTTGTAGACCACGTCCATGACGGTGCGCAGCCCGGCTCCGTTCAGGGACTGGACCATCCTGCGGAACTCGGTGGTGCGGGCGGTGCCGTTGGGGTCGCTGGCGTAGCTGCCCTCGGGGACGGTGTAGTGCAGCGGGTCGTAGCCCCAGTTGTAGGCGTCCTTCGCGGCCGCGGCGGCCACGCAGGCCTGCTGCTGGTCGGAGTCGGGGGCGTGGACCTTCAGGTCGCAGGCCGGTTCGGTGCGGTCGGCCGGCTTCTCCGGGATCGTGCCGATGTCGAAGGCGGGCAGGAGGTGGACGTACGAGGTGCCCGCGGCGGCCAGGTCGCGCAGGTGCCGCATGCCGGCCGAGGCGGTGTCGGTGAAGGCCAGGTACTGCCCGGGGTGGCCGCTGGTGCGGTCCGCGACGGAGAAGTCGCGGACGTGCAGTTCCTGGATCTGCGCGGAGGTGAAGGGGACGGGTGCGGGCTTGCGCAGGTCGCGCCAGCCGGGCGGGGCGAGCTTCGGGTCGGCCAGGTCCACGGCGAGGCTGTGGGTGGAATCGGCGGTCAGGGCGGTGGAGTACGGGTCGGTGACCAGGTTGCGGACCACCTGGCGGGTGCTGGGGGCCCAGACGGTCACGGCGTAGCGGTAGGGCTTGCCGGTCCAGTTCCGCTCGCCGCGCACCGACCAGACGCCGGTGGCGTCGTCGCGGCGCATGGCGACGGTGCGGCCGTCGAGTTCGAGGGCGACCTGCTGGGCGGTGGGGGCCCACACGGAGAGGGTGGGGCGGCCGTCCTTGAAGACCGGGCCGAGCGGGGCGTTCGTCGCGTACAGGTCGTCGAGGACGCCGGCGAGCTGGACGCCGGTGGCGGCGAGGGCTGCTCCGTTGGCGGCGCGGGCGCTCGCGACGAGCTGGCCGTGCAGGGCCTCGCGGACGCGTTCCCGGTCGCGCGGGTCCACGGTGAAGGCGGCGGAGGCGGCCAGGTGCGGGAACCTCTGCTTCTGGGCGGCGGTGAGCCCGCTGCCCTTCAGCCGCAGCCATGCGGCGCCGCCCTCGTGCAGGACCCCCTTGTCGGCGGTGATGCGGCCCTCGCGGGAGGCGAGGAGCTGGACGGAGGCGGCGGCGGGCGGGGCGTCCCAGACCAGGGTGTCGCGGTCGATCCACACGGCTTTGGACGTGGTGAGGTCCAGGGCGGCGGCGGAGCCCGCGGGCTGCGGGAGGAGGTACTGCTGTCGTCCGCCGAGCATCCAGACCTCGTGGCCGGTGGCCTTCAGGTCGAGGGACTGGTCGGTCGGCAGGTCCTTCTCGTCGCCCTTGTGGAGGATGTAGCTGAGCGAGGTGGCGCCGGCGGCGAGGGGAACCTCGTACACGGCCCCGTAGGAGTCGGTGCGGACGGGCAGGAGCGGCTTCGACCAGTCGGTCGGGTTCGCGGCGCCGGTCCAGACGTGCAGGCCCCAGCCGTCGTAGGCGCCGTCGGGGCGGTGGTGGTGCAGGACGGCCTTCGTGGTGTCCTGCGGCGGCTGGGCGGGGCGCTCGGTGCGGGCGGGCTCCTTGCCCTGCTCCAGCCAGATCTCCCCGGTCTTCGTGACGTCGATGGTGCGGTCGGCGGCGACGTCCTTGGCGCCGTCCTTGTCGATGACGAGGTAGTTGACGGAGGAGGCGCCGGGCTTGAGCTTGACGTACGCGAAGGCGCCGTAGGCATCGCGGCCGGTGAAGGGGTGGCCCTCGGGCCAGGGGGTCGTCTCGCCCTCGGCGACGTCGCCCCAGGCGTAGAGCCGCCAGTTCGTGTAGTCGCCGTCGGGGCGGTTGTAGTGGACGACGGCGTAGTCGCGCTGGGTCGCGGTCGGCACCTCGGCGGGCGGGGCCTGGCCGGCGACGGATGCGGCGAGGGCGCTCGCGGTGCGGCCGGCGGAGTCGACGACGACGGCCTTGTAGCGCAGGGCGGTGCCGGGGGCGGCCTCGACGTGCTGGGTGACCTTGTACGGGGCGTGGTCCGCGGAGCCGAGGACCTGCCACTTCCCGGTGCCGCTCTGGGCGGCGAAGACGACCCGGTTCAGGCCGCCGCCGGTGACGTCGGCGGACAGCTCGACGGTGCCGGCGGCGCCCGGGGCGGGGGCCTTGAGGGTCAGGGCGGGCTTGGCGGCGGGCCGTGCGAGGGGCGCGTCGGCCCGGAGGACGACCGAGCCGTAGGCGGGCACGGAGACGGCCAGCCTGCCGGCGGCGGAGGCGCGGACCGTGGCGGAGCCGCCGTACAGGGTGCGGTACTGCGCTCCGGCCGGGGCGTCGAGCTCGACGGTCCGGGGCTCGGCCGCATTGTTCGCCGCGACCAGGTACTCGGTCCGGGTGCGGGGGTCCGTACGGGCGAAGGCGTAGACGGAGCCGTCGGCCAGGCGCTCGCTCTGGACGCCGTCCCGCAGGGCCGGGTGGGCCTTCGTCAGCTTCGAGAGGGCACTGATCTGCCGGTAGAGCGGGTGCCCCGGGTCGTAGGCGTCGCGCGCGTGGGTGCGGTCCGTGCCCAGCTGGTCGTCGTCCAGGTAGTCGGCGGCCCGGGAGGCGAACAGCGGCTGCCGCGCGTCCTTGTCACCGCCGGCGCCGGTGAAGCCCTGCTCGTCCCCGGAGTAGATGACCGGGTTGCCGCGGGAGAGGAACATCAGCTCGTTGGCGAGCCGGTAGCGGTCCAGGAGCTCCTGCTCCCCCGCCCCCGGCCGGTCCTGCTTCAGGAACGTCCCGAAGCGGCCCATGTCGTGGTTGCCGAGGAAGGTCACCTGCTCGTAGGCGTTGGCCTTGTCGGTGGTGTACCGGTAGTCGTCGGCCAGTACGGAGCCCAGCCGGCCGGCGGCCGCGCCCTGGGAGGCGTACGCGCGGATCGCGTCCTGGAGCGGGAAGTCCAGGGTGGCGTCGAGGCGCCCGCGCGTCACGTACGGGGAGGTGACGGCGGTGTCGGCGGAGTAGACCTCGCCGAACATGAAGAAGTCGTCCCGGCCGCGCTCGGCCGCGTAGGCGTCGAGGGCGGTCGCCCACCGGGTCCAGAAGCCGGTGTTGACGTGCTTGACCGTGTCGATGCGGAAGCCGTCGATCCCGAAGTCCTCGACCCACTTCTGGTAGATCTTCTCCATGCCGTCGACGACCTCGGGGCGCTCGGTCCACAGGTCGTCGAGTCCGAAGAAGTCGCCCTGCTCGGACGATTCCCCGGCGAAGGTGGAGTCGCCCCGGTTGTGGTACATCCGCGGGTCGTTGAGCCACGCCGGGACCTTGAGCCCCTTCTTCGCGTCGGGCACGAAGGGGGTCCGCGGGAAGGAGTCGGCGTCCGTCTTCGGGAACGCCCGCTTGCCGTCGGCGTAGTCGGCGTCGTCGAACGGCACCCCGTCCTTCGTCAGGTAGGGGAAGGCGCCCTTGGAGAGGTAGGAGTAGGACGCCTCGCGGTAGTCGACGACGTCGGCGGTGTGGTTGGTGATGACGTCGAAGAAGACCTTCATCCCCTTGGCGTGCGCCTTGTCGATGAGCCGTTCCAGGTCGGCGTTGGTCCCGAAGTGCGGGTCGACCTGGGTGAAGTCGGTGATCCAGTAGCCGTGGTAGCCGGCCGAGACGTCGTCGCCCTTGCCCTGCACCGGCTGGTTCTTGAAGATCGGCGCCAGCCAGATGGCCGTCGTCCCCAGGCCCTTGACGTAGTCGAGCCGGTCGGTCAGCCCCTTGAGGTCGCCGCCCTGGTAGAAGCCCTTGTCGGTGGGGTCCAGGCCGGTTTCGAGCCGGGAGCCGGTCAGGCCGCCCCGGTCGTTGCGCGGGTCGCCGTTCGCGAAGCGGTCCGGGAGCGCGAAGTAGAACTGCTCCCGGGTCAGGTCGTGGCGGGCCGGCTCGGAGGCGAGCTTCGCGTCCGAGGGCGGGGCCGGCGGCCTGGCCGCGGCGGCCGCGGCCGGGAGGGCGGGCAGGAGCGTCACGGCCAGTGCGGCGGCGAGGGCTCCTGCGGCGGGGCGTATCAAGGCGTTTTCTCCCTGGGTACGTGGATGAGGGCCGCCCGGCGGTGGCGGGGCTGGTGGTGCCGGGCGGCCCTGGTCTGTGGGGCGGCGGGTCAGCCGCGCCAGGTGTCGGTCAGGGTGACCGCCCCGGTGGCCGGGACGGTGGCGGTGCGGTTGGCCCCGCTCTCCCAGGTGACCTTGCCTGCGGCGTCCTTGCGGACGTACTTGTAGGCGAAGACGGTCCCGGGCGGCAGCGGCACGTCCAGCTTCCAGACGGGGTAGGCGGCCGGGTCGAGCTTCGGGGCGGCTCCGGTGTTCCAGTTGCCGAGCTCGGGGCGGTCGCCGGTGACGTGGATGTCCTGCCCGGGGACGGTGGTGGCGTTGACCGCGAAGGAGGCGCCCGCGGTGGCGGAGGGCGGCGGGGTGGCGCCGCCGGAGCAGGTGCGGGCGTTCACGTGCAGGGCGACGGCGGTCCCGGCGCCGAGGGTCGCGGTGAACTGCCCGGAGCCGTTCACGGTGACGGTGCGGCCGCTCTGCACGTCGCAGTAGGCACCGGGCGGCAGGGAGCTCTGGAAGGTGCGGGTGAGGGCCGCGCCCTCGTGGTTGATCGCCACGTACGCCTTGGCGCCGCGGCCGAAGGCGATCTGGTCGCCGCCGTTGTCCCACCAGTCGGTGACGGCCTGCCCGCGGGCCGCGTTGCGCAGCGCCACCATGGAGGAGATCTCCCGCCAGGCGTGCTGGCACTTCCAGCCGTCGGTGTGACAGGCGCTCACGGAGCCGCCGTTGGGCGGGCCCGCGTCCTTGTCGGTCCACTCGTAGCCGGAGTGGACGTCCGGGGAGCCGTAGGGCCAGGCCAGCATGAAGACGTTGGCGAGGGTGTAGGCGGAGCCGTCCTTGTAGCTGAGGGTGTCGCCGCCGCGCTCGGTGTCGTGGTTGTCCACGAAGACTCCGGACCTCCCGGACGCCATGTACCCCCAGGCCTCCCCGAAGTTCTTCAGGTGGGCGAGGCTCTCCGACCGGAAGGTCCGCTTGAGGTCGCGGGCGTAGCGGAACTCCTGCACGTCACCGCTGCCGAGGTACTCGCCCGGCGCGACCGCCTCGCCCGCCCCGAAGATGGCCTCCTGCTTCCAGTGGACCCCCGGGTTCGTCAGCCGGGACTTGATGGCGGCGAGGTCCGCGGCGGGCATGTGCTTGGCGGCGTCGATGCGGAAGGCGTCGACGCCGAGGGAGAGGAGGTCGTTGAGGTAGCCGGCGATGCGGCCCCGGACGTAGTCCTCGCCGGTGTCCAGGTCGGCGAGCTGCACCAGCTCGCAGTTCTGGACGTTCCCCCGGTCCCCGTAGTTCGAGATCGTGGCCCGGCAGTCGTCCATGTCGGATCCGGAGTAGATCCCGGGGTAGTTGTACTTCGTGTACGAACTGCCGCCGGTTCCGGTGCCGTCGGAGGCGGCCATGTGGTTGATGACGGCGTCCGCGACGACCTTGACGCCGGCGGCGTGGCAGGTGTCGACCATCCGCTTGAAGGCGGTGCGGTCACCGAGCCGGCCGGCGATCCTGTAGCTCACGGGCTGGTACGAGGTCCACCACTGGGGGCCCTGGATGTGCTCCTGGGGAGGCGAGACCTGGACGGAGCCGTAGCCGGCGGGGCCGAGGGAGTCGGTGCAGGCCGAGGCCACGGAGTCGAATCTCCACTCGAAGAGGACAGCGGTGACGTCCTTCTCCCCGGGCGGCGCCGCGGCCGCGGGGGAGGCCGGGGCGACGAGGGTGGCGGCGGCCACGGCCAGGGCCGCGAGGACGGCTCTGCGGTGGGGGGGCCGCGTACGACGGCGGACGCGAGTGCGGGGCATGGCGGGTGCCTCCTGGCGAAAGAGGTGGGGATGGCAGCGACCGTAGGGCGCACACCCACACGCTGCAAGACTTTGCGCAAGAGATTGCAGAATTGTTTCCGGCGGGCGCGCCCCCGGACCGGCGCCACCGACCGTGACCGTCCACGGGCCGCGCCGTCGGCGCCGTCGGCGCCGGTGTCAGCGGCGTCTGCGACCCTGCGGACATGGAGATGACCGTGCAACTGACCGTCGACTGCGCCGATCCCGGGCGGATGGTGGCCTTCTGGGCCGGCGCCCTGGGGTACGTGCCGGAACCGGCGCCCGGCGGACACGCCACCTGGCGCGCCTACTGGCAGGAGATGGGGGTGCCCCCGGAGGAACTGGAGGGCGGGGCCGGGGAGACGCCCGAGTCGATCGTCGACCCGGCGGACCGGGGTCCGCGGATCTGGTTCCAGAAGGTCCCCGAGGCCAAGAGCGGCAAGAACCGCCTGCACCTCGACCTGAAGGTCGGCGGCGGGCGGGACGTGCCCATCGCGACCCGGATCGAGCGGGTCACCGCCAAGGTGGCCCGTCTCACCGCGGACGGCGCGACCGTGCTGCGGGTGATGGACGTACCGGACATGCCGTACTACGCCGTCGTGCTCCAGGACCCCGAGGGCAACGAGTTCTGCGTGGTCTGAGCCGGAGCCGACCGGCCCCGCGGAGCCGTCGGCCCCGGCGGATCAGGCCGGGGCCGACGGATCAGGCGGGGGTCGACGCATCAGGCCGGGGTCGGTGCCTCGGCGGTGGAGCCGCGGACCACCAGCTCCGGCTGGAAGACGTACTCGGTGCGCTGGACGGGGGTGCCGCCCACCGCCTCCAGGAGCGCCCCGACGGCGGCCGTCGCCATGGCGCGGACCGGCTGGCGCACCGTCGTCAGCGGCGGGTCCGTGAACGCCACCAGCGGCGAGTCGTCGAAGCCGACCACCGACACGTCCTGCGGAACCCGCAGCCCCCGCTCCCGCGCCGCCCGGACGACACCCAGCGCCATCATGTCGCTCGCGCACACCACCCCGGTACAGCCCCGGTCCAGCAGGGCGCCGCCCGCCGCGTGCCCGCCCTCCACCGTGAACAGCGTGCGCTGCACGAGGCCCTCGGCGTCGGCGCCCGGCAGCGCCGCGAGGAAGCCCTGCTCCTTGCGCGCCGACGGCACGTACCGCGTCGGCCCGATCGCCAGGCCGATCCGCCGGTGCCCCAGGTCCTCCAGGTGCCGCACCGCCATGTCGGCCGCCGCCCGGTCGTCCGGCGAGACGAAGGGCGCGCTGATCCGCTCGTTGAAGCCGTTGATCAGCACGAACGGCACCCCCCGCGCCGCCAGTCGCCGGTAGCGCGAGGGGTCCGCGGCGGAATCCGCGTGGAGGCCGGAGAGGAACACGATGCCCGTGACCCCCCGCTCCTCCAGCTGCTCCACCAGCTCGTCCTCGGTGGCCCCGCCCGGGGTCTGCGTGCACAGCACCGGGGTGTACCCGTGCCCGGCCAACGCCTGCTCGATGACCTGCGCGAACGCCGGGAAGATCGGGTTGGTCAGCTCCGGGATGAGCAGCCCCACCAGGCCGTTGCTGCGCCGCTTGAGCCGCACCGGCCGCTCGTAGCCCAGCAGGTCGAGCGCGGCCAGCACCTTGTGCCGGGTGCCGGCCGCCACGCCCGACTTGCCGTTGAGCACGCGGCTCACCGTCGCCTCGCTGACCTCGGCCTGCGCGGCGATGTCGGTGAGCCGCAGCGCGGAGGTCACCCCAGCCACCACACCGCGCTGTCGGCCGGGAGCAGGTCCGGGTCCCCGAGCTCGGTGCTCGCGAGCAGCACGGCGCCCGGCGCGGGCAGGCGGACGGCCGAGCCCGTGGTGTTGACCGTGCAGACGAACGCGCCGCGCCGGAAGGCCAGGACGCCGGCCGGCGCCGCCAGCCACTCCACCGCGTCGCCCGCGCCCAGCTCCGCCCGCTCGCGGCGGATCCGCAGCGCCGCCCGGTACAGCTCCAGGGTGGAGGCCGGGTCGCCGGTCTGCGCCTCGACGCTGAGCGCCGCCCAGCCGTCCGGCTGCGGCAGCCAGCTGCCGCCGTCACCGAAGCCGTACGGAGCCTGCTCGCCGGACCACGGGATCGGCACCCGGCAGCCGTCACGGAGCCCGTCCTGGCCGTTCGCCTTGAAGAAGGAGGGGTCCTGGCGGACCTCGTCGGGGAGGTCGGTGACCTCGGGCAGGCCGAGCTCCTCGCCCTGGTAGACGTACGCGGACCCCGGCAGCGCCAGCATCAGCAGCGCGGCGGCCCGCGCCCGCGCCAGCCCCTGCTCCCCGCCGCCGTACCGCGTCACGTGCCGCACCACGTCGTGGTTGGACAGCACCCACGTGGTCGGGGCGCCCACCGGCCGCATGGCGTCGAGCGATTCGTCGATGGCGGCGCGCAGCGCCTCGGCGTCCCAGCCGGTGTTGAGGTAGTGGAAGTTGAAGGCCTGGTGCAGCTCGTCGGAGCGCAGGTAGAGCGCGGTGCGCTCGGCACTGGGCGTCCACGCCTCGGCGACGCCGATGCGGTCCCCGGCGTACTCGTCCAGGACGGTGCGCCAGGAGCGGTAGATCTCGTGGACGCCGTCCTGGTCGAAGAAGGGCAGCACCTGGTTGCCGAGGAGCTTGAGCTGCTCGTCGCGCCCGAGGTCGGGCAGGCCCGGGGCCTTGACCAGGCCGTGGGCGACGTCGATGCGGAAACCGTCGGTGCCGAGGTCCAGCCAGAAGCGCAGGATGGAGCGGAACTCGTCCTGGACGGCGGGGTGGTCCCAGTTGAAGTCGGGCTGCTCGGGGGCGAAGAGGTGCAGGTACCACTCGCCGTCCGGCACCCGGGTCCAGGCCGGGCCGCCGAAGATCGACTCCCAGTCGTTGGGCGGGAGTTCGCCGTCGGCGCCCTGGCCGGGGCGGAAGTGGAAGCGCTCCCGCAGGGGGGTGCCGGGGCCCTCCCGCAGGGCCTGCTTGAACCACTCGTGCTGGTCGGAGCAGTGGTTGGGGACGAGGTCCACGATGATCCGCAGGCCCAGGGCGTGGGCCTCGCGGATCACGGCGTCGGCGTCGTGCAGGGTGCCGAACATGGGGTCGATGGCCCGGTAGTCGGCGACGTCGTAGCCCGCGTCGGCCTGCGGGGAGGCGTAGAAGGGGCTGAGCCAGACGGCGTCGACGCCGAGGTCCTTGAGGTAGGGCAGGCGGCTGCGGATTCCTTCGAGGTCCCCCATGCCGTCCCCGTTGGAGTCGGCGAAGCTGCGCGGATAGACCTGGTAGATCACCGCTTCTCTCCACCAGCCGGGCAGGGTGCCGGTGGAGGTGGGGAGTGCGTCGGCGAGGTGCTGGGTCATGTCGTCCTTGAAGAGATCGGGCCGGTGATGCGGGAGCAGGCGGGGGTGGTCAGCCCTTGGTGGCGCCTGCCGTCATCCCGGCGACGAGGTGACGCTGGGCGAAGAGGAAGAAGACCGCCGCCGGGATCGCGATGAGGACGGAAGCCGCGCTCATCGCACCCCAGTTGGAGGTGTACTGCGTGACGAAGGTCTGGAGCCCGCCCGCCAGGGTGAGGTTCTCCTCGCCGACCATGAAGGCCGAGGCGTACGCGACTTCGCCCCAGGCGGTGATGAAGGCGTAGAAGCCGGTGACGGCGAGGCCCGGCTTGGCCAGCGGGAGGATCAGGCGCCAGAAGGTGCCGAAGGGGTTGAGCCCGTCGACCCGGCCGGACTCGTCGATCTCGACCGGGATGGTGTCGAAGAAGCCCTTCATCATCCAGGCGCAGAACGGCACGGCGATGGTGAGGTAGGTGATGATCAGGCCGACCGGCTGGTTCAGCAGCCCGAGGTCGCCCATCAGGTTGTAGAGCGGGACGATCAGGATCGCCATGGGGAACATCTGCGTGATGAGCAGGGTCCACATGAGCGGCTTCATGCCGGGGAACTTGAACCGGCTCACCGCGTAGCCGGTGGTGGCGGCGATGAAGACGCCGAGGACGGTGGTGACGCCGGCGACCAGGACGGAGTTGGCGAACCAGCTGAGGAAGTGGCTGTCCTCCACCAGGTGGCTGTAGTTGCCGAGCGTCGGTTCCTTGACGAAGTCGGTGGTGATCGCGTACTGCGCCGGCTTGATCGAGGTCAGCAGGATCCACAGCACCGGGAAGACGGCGATCACGGAGGCCGCGACGAGGGTCGCGTGGAGGCCGACGGAGGCGAGCGGGGCGCGGCGGCCCCGAGTGCGCGTGGTCATGGTCACCACACCTCTCCCTGCTTGCGCAGCGCGCGCCGGTAGACCAGCGCGAAGATCATGAGCAGGGCGAGGATCAGGACGCCCCAGGTCGCCGAGGCGGCGAAGTCGCGCGGGCTCGTGATGAAGGCCTCGCGGAAGGCCTGGGTCACCAGGATCTCGGTGGAGTCGCCCGGGCCGCCCCGGGTGAGCAGGAAGATCACCGGGAACATGTTGAAGGTCCAGATGGTGGACAGCAGGATCACGGTCATGCTCACCGCGCGCAGGCCGGGCAGGGTGATGTGCCGGAACCGCTGCCAGGGGGTGGCGCCGTCCATCTCGGCGGCCTCGTAGAGCTCGCCGGGGATGGACTGGAGGCCGCCGAGGAGGGCGACCATCATGAAGGGGACGCCGAGCCAGACGTTGACGGCGATGACCGAGAACTTGGCCCAGGTCGGGTCGTCGAGCCACGGGACGGCGGCGATGCCGCCGCCGTCGAGCACCTTGTTCAGGATGCCGTTGTCGCGGTTGAAGAGGAACCGCCAGGCGAAGACGGAGACGAACCCGGGGACCGCCCAGGGCAGGATCAGCGCCATCCGGTAGGCGGCGCGGCCCCGGAAGTCCCGGTTGAGCATGGTGGCGAGGACCAAGCCGAGCGCGAAGGTGACGGAGACGCAGGCGACGGTCCACGCCACCGTCCACACCAGCCGCTGCAGGAAGACCGGGTCGCTGAGCACGGCCGCGTAGTTGTCGAGTCCGACGAACTCGTACGTGGCCTCGATGTGGCGGGCGCCGATCGTGCGCGAGACGTTGCGCTCGGTGGCGTCGGTCAGCGACAGGTACACGCCGCGGACCAGCGGCCAGCCGATGATCACGCCGAGGACGAGCACCACCGGGGCGACCATGGCCCAGGCGTACCAGTGCGTGGCGAGGGCGCGCCGCAGCCCGCCGCGGTCGCCGTTCCTTCTCGCGGTGTCAGTCCAGCGGCTCCGGCCGCGGGCGTCGACGCCGTTCTCGACGTCGTCGCCCGCGGCCTTCGCCACCGACTGGCTGGTGTGAGCAGCCATGGTTCGCTACTTCCAGCCCTTGAGGATCTTGCGGAACTCGGCGCCGGCCGACTTGGCCGCGTCCTCGGGGCTCGACGCCCCGGTGATCGCCTTGGTGTACTCGGTCTTCAGCGGCTCGAAGAGGGAGCCGTTCTCCGGGATCCAGGCGCGCTCGACGGCCTTGTCCACGGCCGGCTTGAAGAACTGCACCATCTCGCTGCCCTTGACGTCGGGCTGCTCGTAGGCGGCCGTACGGGTCGGGAGCAGGCTCAGCTCCTTGGCGGACTGCACCTGGACCTCCTGCGAGGTCATGTAGTCCACGAAGGCGTGCGCGGCGGCGGTGTTCTTGGAGCCGGCGTAGACGGCGAGGTCGTGGCCGCCCTGCGGGGCGCCGGCCTTGACCGAGCCGGCCGGGACCGCGGCGACGCCGAGGTTGGCCTTGTCCTTGAACTGGTCG
This sequence comes from Streptomyces sp. NPDC058674, assembly GCF_042716505.1. NCBI lineage: Bacteria > Bacillati > Actinomycetota > Actinomycetes > Kitasatosporales > Streptomycetaceae > Streptomyces > Streptomyces sp. NPDC058674. The sequence goes on along the minus strand of NZ_JBHXSC010000074.1, from coordinate 5,103 downwards.
CCCGCGTAGGTGTCGGCGACGGCCCAGGGGCCGTTGATCATCATCGCGACCTCCCCGGACTTGAAGGCGGTCTGCATGTTGGTCCAGCCGTCGGTGGCGTTGGTGAGCGCCGCCCCCGAGGCGACCAGGTCGCGCGCGGTCTTGAAGGCCTTGACGCCGGCCGCGTTGTCGACGGTGACCGTCTTGTTCTTCGCGTCGACCAGGTCGCCGCCCTCGCCGTAGATCAGCGGGAGGAACCAGTAGGAGTCGTCGCCGCGCAGGTAGAGGCCGGCCTTGCCGGTCTTCGCCTTGATCGCGGCAGCGGCGGCCTTGACCTCCTCCAGCGTGGTGGGGGGCTGCACGCCGGCGTCGGCCAGCATCTTCTTGTTGTAGAAGAGGCCGAGGGTGTCGATGACCTGGGGCACCGCGTAGGTCTTGCCCTCGAACTTGCCGCTGGCAGCGGCCTGCGGCAGGAACTCCGCGTCGACCTTCTTCGCCGTCTCGGCGGGCACCTCGTCGAGGTACTGGAGCGAGGCGAGGTCGGCGACCCAGCCGACGTCGGCGCGGATGACGTCGGGCGCGTCGGAGCCGCTGCTGAAGGCGTTCTTGACCTTGTTCTGCGCGTCGCCGTACGGGACGTTGACGTACTTGACGGTGACCTTCGGGTGCTTCGCGGTGAACGCCTCGGCGATCTTCTGGAAGCTGGCCTTCTCCGCGTCGTTCGAGGTGTCCCACCACGTGACCGTGCCGGAAAGCTCTCCGCCGGTCTTGCCGCCGGCCGCATCCTTGCCGTCCGATGCGTCCCCACCGCAAGCCGTCGCCGCGAGCGCCAGGACCGCGACCAGCGCGGTGGCCGCTATGCCACGCCGCATATGAACTCCTTCGATGATCCCGGCCGCGCCTCGCGGTCCCGAGTTGCCAGGAACGTAACAAGCCTGAAAGAAGACCGAAAGACCTTGCGGCAATTTTCTGCAAGACCTGGTGATCGTTACATCCGTGTGTCCGTACGGTTGCCGCAGCTTGCTGTGAGTTCGAGTCACCTTCGAACCCTCGGGCCCGCAACCAGGGGGCATGTGGCCGCGTTGACCCCGATATGACCCACGAGTTGACGGCCGCCCCGCTTGCAAGCTCTTCCAGCGATGCCGCCGCGAGCAGCCGCTGGTGGCGTGATGCCGTCATCTACCAGGTGTACGTCCGGTCCTTCGCGGACAGCGACGGCGACGGCATCGGCGACCTGCGCGGGGTCCGCGAGCGCCTCCCGCACCTGGCCCGGCTCGGGGTCGACGCCGTCTGGCTCACCCCCTTCTACGTCTCCCCCCAGGCAGACGGCGGCTACGACGTCGTCGACTACCGGGCCGTGGACCCGCTCTTCGGGGACCTCGCCGACGCCGACGACCTGGTACGGGCCGCCCACGCCCTCGGACTGCGGGTCATCGTGGACGTGGTGCCGAACCACACCTCCGAGCAGCACCCGTGGTTCCGCGCGGCCCTGGCCGGGGACCCGGAGGCCCGCGCCCGGTACCACTTCCGCCCGGGGCGGGGCGCGGACGGCGGCGAGCCCCCCAACGATTGGGAGTCGGTCTTCGGCGGCCCGGCCTGGACCCGGGTGCCGGACGGCGCGTGGTACCTGCACCTCTTCGCCCCCGAGCAGCCCGACCTCGACTGGGACCATCCCGAGGTCGCCGCCGAGTTCGCCTCCGTCCTGCGCTTCTGGCTGGACCTCGGCGTCGACGGCTTCCGCGTCGACGTCGCCCACGGCATGGTCAAGGCCCCCGGGCTGCCGGACATCGGCCGCGGCGCCCAGGCCACCCTCATCGGCACCCAGCCCCTCCCCTTCTTCGACCAGGACGGGGTCCACGAGATCCACCGCACCTGGCGCCGCCTCCTGGACTCCTACGACGGCCCGCGCATCGGCGTCGCCGAGGCCTGGGCCCCCACCTCCGAGCGCCTCGCCCTGTACGTCCGCCCCGACGAGCTGCACCAGGCATTCAACTTCCGCTTCCTGAACTGCCCGTGGGACACCGCGGCGATGCGCGCCGTCATCGACGAGTCACTGGCCGCGACCGCCTCGGTGGGCGCCGCGACCACGTGGGTGCTGTCCAACCACGACGTGGTGCGGCACGTGACGCGGTACGGCGGCGGGGAGCAGGGGCTGGCGCGGGCGCGGGCCGCCGCGCTGCTGATGCTGGCGCTGCCGGGGTCCGCGTACGTCTACCAGGGCGAGGAGCTCGGCCTGCCCGAGGTCACCGACCTCCCCGACGAGGTCCGCCAGGACCCGGCCTTCCTGCGCACCGCCGGGCAGGACGGACTCCGCGACGGCTGCCGGGTGCCCCTCCCCTGGTCCGGCGAGCGGGCCCCGTACGACTTCGGGCCGGCCGGCAGCTGGCTGCCGCAGCCCGCGGGCTGGGGCGGCCTCAGCGTCGCCGCGCAGACCGGCGATCCGCACTCCACGCTGGAGCTGTACCGCGCGGCCCTGGAGCTGCGCCGGGCGGTACCGGGCCTGGGCGCGCCGGAGGCCGGCCGGGCCGGGGCCCCCGGGGACTGCGTCGGCCAGGACACCGGGGGCTGCGACGACCCGGACGCCGGGGACTGGGACGGCCCGGACACCGGGATGCGGTGGCTGTCCGCCCCCGAGGGCGTCCTCCTCTTCACCCGGCCCGGCTTCGCCTGCACCCTCAACGGCCGGTCCTCCGCGGTCGGGCTCCCGGCGCCGGGACGCCCCGTACTCTCCAGCGCCCCCGTGGAGACGGACGGCCGCACGGTGCTGCTCCCGCCGGATTCCTGCACGTGGTGGGCAATCTGAACGTGCGACCGGTACAGTCCAATCCCGTGACCGCACGGCTAGCCGACATCGCAGCCCAGGCGGGGGTCAGCGAAGCCACAGTCAGCCGCGTGCTCAACGGCAAGCCCGGCGTGGCGGCAGGCACCCGCGAGTCCGTGCTGGCCGCCCTCGACGTCCTCGGCTACGAGCGGCCCGTACGACTGCGCCAGCGCAGCGCGGGGCTCGTCGGCCTGATAACCCCCGAGCTGGACAATCCGATCTTCCCGGCGCTCGCGCAGGTCATCGGCCAGGCGCTGACCCGGCAGGGATACACGCCGGTGCTGGCCACGCAGACGCCCGGCGGGTCCACCGAGGACGAACTCACCGAGATGCTGGTCGACCGCGGGGTCTCCGGGATCATCTTCGTGTCCGGGCTGCACGCCGACACCACGGCCGACATGGGCCGCTACGACCAACTCCGCGGGCAGGGCGTCCCGTACGTCCTCATCAACGGCTTCTCCGACAAGGTGCAGGCCGCCTTCGTCTCGCCGGACGACCGGGCCGCGATGCAGCTCGCGGTGACCCACCTGACGGCTCTCGGCCACACCAGGATCGGGCTCGCGGTCGGACCGAAGCGGTTCGTCCCGGTGCTCCGCAAGATCGAGGGCTTCCGGCTCGGGATGCGCGAGCGCCTCGGGCTCGACGAGGCCGAGGTCGAGGAGCTGATCCAGCACTCGCTGTACACGCTGGAGGGCGGTCAGGCCGCGGCGACGGCGCTGATCTCCCGGGGCTGCACGGCGGTGGTCTGCGCCAGCGACATGATGGCGCTCGGCGCGATCCGGGCCGCACGCCAGCGGGGGCTGGAGGTGCCGACGGACGTCTCCGTGGTCGGTTTCGACGACTCCCCCCTCATAGCGTTCACCGATCCCCCGCTGACGACCATCAGGCAGCCCGTGCTGGCCATGGGGCAGGCGGCGGTGCGGACCCTGCTGGAGGAGATCGGCGGTACGCCCGCCCCGCACGGCGAGTTCGTCTTCCTCCCGGAACTGGTGGTCCGCGGTTCCACCGCCTCCGGACCGGGCCGGCTGCGCAGGCCGTAGGACCGGTGTAGTCCGCAGGGCGGATCGTCGGCGCCGAAGACCGTCCCGAGGGATGATCGAAGGGCAGATCGCATCTGGCAGACTCTTTCCCCATGGGTGAAGCGAGCGTGAAGACACTGGAAACCCGGACGGACGTCCCGGCACCCAGCGTGTCCGGGAACGAGGACCGTCCGGAGCCCCGGCGCACCCTGCTCGCCCGTCTGCGCAGCCCCCGGCGCCCCCGGATCTGGTTCGAGATCCTGCTCCTCGCCGTCAGCTACTGGACATACTCGCTGATCCGCAACGCGGTGCCCGAGCAGAAGGCCGCGGCCCTCGCCAACGCCGACTGGATCTGGGACGTCGAGCGCTCCCTCGGCATCGCCGTGGAGCAGTCCGTCAATCACGCCGTGAACTCGGTGACGTGGCTGATCGTGGGCATGAACTACTACTACGCGACGCTGCACTTCGCGGTGACCATCGGTGTGCTCGTGTGGATCTACCGCCTGCACCCGGGGCGGTACGCGGCCACGCGCCTGGTCCTCTTCGCCACCACGGGCGTGGCCCTGGTCGGCTACTACTTCTACCCGCTCGCGCCGCCCCGGCTGATGAACGGGCAGGACTTCATCGACACCGTGCTGGTCCACCACACCTGGGGCTCCATGGCCTCGGGCGACCTCAAGCACATGTCCAACCAGTACGCGGCGATGCCGTCCATGCACATAGGGTGGTCGCTCTGGTGCGGGCTGACGATCTTCGCGGTCGCCTCCGCCCCCTGGGCCCGGATCCTGGGCCTGCTCTACCCCACGGTGACCCTGGTCGTCATCGTGGCCACCGCCAACCACTTCTGGCTGGACGCCGTGGGCGGCCTGCTCTGCCTGGCCTTCGGCTTCGCCGTCTCGGCCCTCTGGTTCCGCTCGCTCCCGCACCGGCTGCCGCGCCACCCCGAGCACGGGGACCCGCATCCGGCGGCTGCGCTGCTCAACCGCCTCCGGCGCGCCTAGTGCTGTGACCGGAAAGATTCACCGGGTCGCGGCGCCCGGCAAACCTTTCCGGTCACAGCACTAGATCTTCCGCCTCCCTCCCGGGCCTTCCGGGCCGCGCCCGTGCAGCGGCCTGCGGCCTGCGGCCGCCAAGTCCGCATCGGACAGGGCTCGCCCTCCAGTACCTGCCGTACGCGACCTCACCGGGGGCCGGGGCGCAGGGCACCCCGGCCGCCGCGGCCCCGGCCCCCGCCGATCCGAAGGCTCCGACGGCGGGCGGGAGCCCGTCGGGCCCGCTGCCCCC